>JAAKFI010000001.1 GCA_011065125.1 Candidatus Anoxychlamydiales bacterium
CTAAAGCAACTTTTAATTTTATATTTCTTGAAATAGCCAATTTTACTTTTTCTAAAAGCAAATCTATTTTTTCAATAGATGGTAAATTATAAAACTTTAATTTTTCTAACTGATCTATTTTATCGAAAAAAAACAGATTTTTTTTATCTATATTTTCTTTTAAAATATATAAATCTCTAAAAAAATATATTATTTTATTGAGTAAAAGATTGATCTCTTTTTTTATTTTAATAATTTCTAAATCATCAGAAATCTTATCAATAGAAAACATCTCTTCTAACTCATCTAATTTTTTAGATAAATCAAAATAAGAATAAATATTTTTTTTCAAAAGAATATCGAACAAAAATTCTCTTTTCTTCAAATATAAAGAATCTTCACAAAGTTCAATAGCTGTAGTAATTGAGCCTAAGCTAATTTTAGCAATGGCAGTAGCATCTTTTTCATCCTTTTGATATGTCCTTTGGATAAATGAAGAGATTTCATCATTTGTTAAAGCACTAAAATTCATTTTAAAACATCTAGAAATAATGGTAGGTAATATCTCATCTACATTTTCAGTAATTAGAATAATATAACTATCAAAAGTTGGTTCTTCTAAAGTTTTTAGAAGAGCATTAAAAGAAATAGAATGCATTCTATTTGCATCTTTAATAATAAAAACTTTTGCTTTTGCTTCAAAAGGAGATATGTGTACTTCTGATATTAAATCTCTAATAGAAGCAATTAAATGCATTGATGTCTTACCACAAGGAGTATAAATATGAAGATCTGGATGATTATTATTTTTTAGTTTAATCTCATCTTTAGTTTTACTTGGATACATCAAATAATATGCCAGTATCTTTGCAAATTGATATTTACCAACTCCCGAAGGTCCTGAAAATAACAGCGTATTTGATAAGTTATTATTTTCAATAGCTTTGTTTAGCTTTTTTTTTATATTGCTGTTGCCTATTATATTTGAAAAATCCATAAAAGTTATTTTATTAAATCATAGATAAATTTAATAGGTTTATTATATATTCTTAAAATATTTTTTTTCATTAATAAAACATTTGAATCGAACTTATGATTGAATATTAAGATAAATAATATATACTTTCTTTATCATTAATTTAAATTAAGGCATCAATTATGAGTAATCCTATAAGCTCCAATATTCATTATTTAACAAACATGGTTCAATTTATTTGGGATAATACTCTAGGAGCTTTAATAAACAAAATACAAGATGTTTTTAATAGTATTTTTTCATCTAGCCCACCTTTATTTCAAGCAACTAGTTCTATTCTTCAAAGAACTGTTCCAACAAATCATTTATTTTTTATACCTTTTTATAAAGACTCACCTACTCATGGATGTTCAGGAAATGATGGATATTTAGGAAACTTTCATATTTGTAAAAATGGAATTGATATACAAATTGGAAATGCTATTTATAAATTTAAATGCTCTGAATCAGCTTTTCAAGCAGTTAAAACCTTCATTATTACAAAAAGACAAGATTTAATAAGGCAATTTGAAAACTTAGAAGGAGACGCTTCAAGAAGAGTTCAACAACAATTAACCAATGGAATAGATCAAACTACGTGGCGCCAATTAAATATAGAATGGATGAAATACATAGTTCAAGAAAAGTTTACTCAAAATGAATCTTTAAGAGAAAACTTATTAGCTACAGGTGATAAATATTTAGTTGAGCATTGTGAAATTAAAGGCAGAGATACATTTTGGACGGATGATTTTGACGGAACAGGCCAAAATATGCTAGGAAGAATTTTGATGGAAATAAGAGAACGTTTGGGCGGAACACGTATTGTTGGTAAACATTTAGAATATATAACTTTCATAAATAATTATTGTTCTTCAACTCAAAGAACCTTTGAAGCAATAGTAGCTGCAAATGAGTGTAAATTACCAGGATGTCAAAAAGCAAGATATGTTGGATTTGATTTTTGCGGTAGAGGGCACGGTAATGTATATAAAACTAGCAATAGCAATAGAGAGCCTTGTAAATTAGCAACTTGTGGCAAACCTAGATTTGATGCACAAAGAGATTTTTGCTCTCAAATTCATGCAACGGCTGCTCGATCTTAATAAAATAATGTAATTTAAATTATTTTTTTTACATCCAATTATTATCACAAAACTTTTAAAATCAATTACTTTTGTTTTATTTATATAATTTTTAATACATTACATAATTAATATTTATTGTTTTTTTACATTAATTACAAAAAATGTTATAATTTCTATTATTATGTAATAATTATTTTATTAAAATAATATTAACCAAATATTTTATAATTAAACAAGGAGAAAAAAATGAGTTTTATACAATCTATAATAGCTAGATGTTGCCCGACAACACCTCAACAACCAGCAGTTCAAGCAGCTCAAGCAGTTCAAGCTCAAGCGATTCCAACAGCAGTTTTTGCGATTCAACAACAACCTGCAGTTCAAGCAGCTCCTGCAGCTCAAGTAGTTCAAGCTCAAGCGAGTCAAACAGTAGTAGTAGTCCGTGAATTTGTTGCTTTTTATAAAGACACCCCATCTAAAGGATGTGACGGAGAAAGTGGGTATCTAGGCAATTTCCATATATGCCCAAATGGTATTAAATATAATATTGGTGGTAATTCATATACTTTTAGATGCTCTGAAGCTGCTTTTCAAGCCGCTAAATGCTATATTTTCACCCAAAATCCTGCTCATATTAATGCATTTACAAGTGTTGATGGTGATGGATCAATTCGACTTTGCAGACATTTGACAAGCCAAGTTCACGCACCTGATTACTGGATTAAACAGGGTAGAAACATTCAAGCTATGAGAGAAATACTTCATGCTAAATTTACTCAAAATCCTTCACTAAGACAACAATTACTAAGTACTGGAAATGCCTATTTAGCAGAACATAATGAAACAGCAGGACGAGATAAGTTTTGGAGCGATAATTATGATGGCAGTGGAAGAAATATGCTTGGTGAATTATTAATGGAATTAAGAGGTCTATTAGGTGGAAGAGCTGTGATTGCTAGACCTACAACATACAACGATTATTTAGTTTATTGGGGACAACAACTTTTTAGCACTACAACTGGAGCTGCTGGTCCTGCTGCAAATCCATCATCATTAAGACATAGAGGAACTCAAGCAGCTGGTGCTGCAGCTCAACAATCACCTACATATGAAGCTTATGCAGATCCTAATCAATGTAAGTTGCCTGGCTGTCAAAAAGCTCGCTATGCAACTCAAGATTTTTGCGGAATAAGACATGGTAGAGAATATAAAACAAATAATAATGGACAAGAGCCTTGTAAACTTTCTACTTGTGGCAAACCTAAATATCCATCTTTTGATTTTTGCGGAAGAGCGCATGGTCAAGAATTTAATAGATAAGAAGAAGAATACATTAAAATCTAAGTTAATTTTTAATTAACTTAGATTTTTTTTTAAAATATCATCTATATATTCAATAGCCTTTTTAAAAATAGCTTCTTTAGATAAAGAAGAATCAATAGTTTTGATTCTATTTGGAAATTTTTCTTGTAAAAGTAAAAATCCTTCTCTTATTTTTTTATGAAATTCAAGACCTAATGATTCTATTCTGTCATATTTAGTGTTTACTCGAGATAGTCCTATTTTTGGATCTATATCTAAATATAGAGTTAAACAAGGAATAAAATCTTCCACTATAAAAGAAGAAAACTTTATCACCTCATCAATGCCGAGATTTCTTGCAAAGCCTTGATAAACGATTGATGAATCATTAAATCTATCACATAAAACAATTTTATTTTCTTTAAGTGCTGGATTTATTACTTCTTTGATGTGTTGAGCTCTAGATGCTAAAAAAAGACAAAGTTCTGCTTTAGAAGATATTTTAATATCTTTTTTTTCTTCTAGTAAAAGATCTCTGACATGCTCTGAAAAAACAGTACCTCCGGGCTCTCTGGTTAAGATAACCTGAAGGTTTTTATTTGTTAAATAGGTTTTTATTTTTTCAATTAAAGTTGTTTTACCAGCGCCTTCGCCACCTTCAAAAGTAATAAAAGTCATTTAATATCTACTCTTTTTTTTCTTCTATCTCTTCTTTAACAGCTTCTATCTCTTCTTTAACAGCTTCCATCTCTTCTTTAACAGCTTCAATTTTTTGTATCCCTAAAATCTTATCTCTAGCTTTTAGAGCTACTAATCTAACTCCTTGAGTAGATCTTCCCATTACTCTTAGATCGCTCATTCTGATTCTAATAGTTTGTCCTGAATTAGACATTAAAAAGACACCGTCTTCATTGCTTACACAAAGAGCACCTACTACAAACCCGTTTCTAGTAGAAGTTACAATTGATCTAACACCAACGCCACCTCTATTGGTTTGTCTGAAGCTATCTACTTTAGAGCGTTTGCCGTATCCATTTTCACAAACAACTAAAATTGATTCATCTCCTTTTACAACAACTGATGATACAACCCTATCATTTACTTTTTTTAAATTAACACCTTTAACGCCTCTAGCAACTCTACCAACCCCTCTTACTAATGCTTGATCGAATCGAACCGCCATACCATTTTTAGTAAATAGCATGATCTGCTGATTTTCTGTTACTATATGAGCTGATATTAATTCATCACCTTCATCGATGTTGATTGCATTAACACCTTTTTTTCTAATATTAGAATAAAGAGAAACATCGGTTTTCTTAACAACTCCTTTTAAAGTTGAAAGTAAAATAAAGGCTTTATCTTCAAAAGATTTCACTTTTAAAACTGCTGCTATTTTTTCTTCTTTTTGTATACTTTCAATTAAGTTAACAAGTGGTCTACCCTTTGTTCTTCTACCTGTTTCCGGTATCTGCCATACTTTAAGCCAATAACATCTACCAAGATTTGTGAAAATCATTAAGTAATTGTGAGTTGATGCAACATATATACTTTTTAACATGTCACTGTCTTTTTTCATTTCAAGACCAATAACACCAGAACCACCTCTTCTTTGTTCTCTAAATGCAGTAATAGGCATTCTTTTTATATAATCATCATTAGAAATAGTAATTACAACTTGCTCATCTGCGATGAGATCTTCCATGTTAAATTCACTTTCAGCTGCTATTATTTTTGTTCTTCTCTCACCATTTTTTGGTTTTTTAAGATTTATAAGCTCTTCAGAGATTATATCTCTTACTATCTCTTCTGATGCTAATATTGATTTTAAGTGAGATATTTTTTCTAAAAGATCATTATATTCTTTTTCTAGTTTCTCTTTTTCTAGTCCTGTTAATTGATAAAGTCTTAAATCTAAAACAGCATTTGCTTGTCTTTCTGAAAAAGAATATTTATTCATAAGATCTATTTTTGCAGAATCTTTATTAGAAGATGCTCTAATAATTCTAACAACTTCATCTAAATGATCTAGCGCTTTTAAATACCCTTCTAAAATATGAGCTCTAGCTTCTGCTTTATTAAGCTCAAACCTAGTTCTTCTTCTAATAACTTCTATTCTATGCTCTATCCAACAAGCTATCATTTGTTTGACATTCATTATTTTTGGAAGACCTTTGTCTAAAGCTAGCATGTTACAGCCAAAGGTTACTTGCATATCCGAGTATTTATAAAGTTGGTTTGTAATTACATCAGGAATTTCGCCTCTTTTTAGTTCTATGATAATTTTCAAACCATCTTTATCTGAATCATCTCTAATATCTGATATACCTGTGATTACTTTATCATTTACAAGTTGCGCTATTGTCTGAATAAGTCTTGATTTATTTACATTATATGGTATTTCACTAACTGCAATGTATTGTCTACCATTATCTTTTTCTTCCACTGTCATTACAGCTCTTAAAATTAATTTTCCTCTTCCAGTATGAAAAGCTTCTTTAATCCCTCTATATCCACAGATAATACCCCCTGTAGGAAAATCAGGAGCTGGCATAACAGTCATAAGCTCATCAACAGTAGTACTTGGATTTTTTATTACCATAAGTGTAGCTTCTATAAGCTCGTTTAGATTATGAGGAGGTATGTTTGTTGCCATACCAACTGCAATTCCAGATGAACCGTTGCATATGAGATTAGGGAATTTAGCAGGAAATACTGTAGGTTCTGTTTTAGTTTCATCGTAGTTGGGAATAACATCTACTGTTTCTTTATCTAGATCTTCCATTAATTGCATAGCAGCTTGAGTAAGTCTCGCTTCAGTATATCTCATAGCAGCTGGTGGATCTCCATCAATAGAACCAAAGTTTCCTTGACCATCTATTAATTTATATCTCATCGCCCAATCTTGAGCCATTCTAACTAAAGTTGGGTAAATAACAGTTTCACCATGTGGATGATAATCCCCTGATGTATCCCCTGATATTTTTGCGCATTTACGATGTTTAGCGCCGGGAGATAAATTAAGTTGCCTCATTGCATATAAAATTCTTCTTTGAGAAGGTTTGAGTCCATCTCTGACATCTGGAAGAGCTCTAGAGATTATCACAGACATAGAGTATCTAAGATAACTCTCTTTCATCTCTTCTTCTACATTTCTTGATACTATATGTTCATTTTCCGTATAAGACATAATGTCTCCTAATTTTTATATATATTTTTAAACATCTAAATTTTGAACTGAAAGTGCATGTTGCTCAATAAATTTTCTTCTTGGCAATACTTCTTCACCCATTAACATAGTAAACATATGATCTGCTGTTATAGCATCAGATATTGTTACCTTAACAAGTGTTCGTTTAGAAGGATCCATAGTAGTGTCCCAAAGTTGATCAGCGTTCATCTCACCTAGACCTTTATATCTTTGGATTTCAATTCCTTTTTTTCCATTAATTCTAATTATTGAAATTAATTCTTTTAATGTAGCTATTGGGATTATTTGATCTCCCTCTTCCACTATATCAAATAGTTTTCCTTCAGCTTTGATATATGAATTTAAATTAAAATCAAAAGATTTTAATTTGTTTTGAAGATTTTCAAAAAACTCATCATCATAAAGCTCTGTAAATGGCAGAGATTTTGGTTTGAATAATTTCATATCTTCTGTTAATTCCTCTTCTGGAATTGAAGCAATTTTTTCTTCATGCTTTTGAAGTTGAAAAGTTTCATTATCTTTTTTTAATGAAATAAGTTCATCTTCAGAATATACAAATTTAGTATCATCTCCAATTGTTACTAGATACTTAGGATATGCATTTTCTTTTTTAGCCTTTAAGAAATCTCTAAATGGAAGCCCTTTTCTCTCTATTGTAGAAATTAAAGTTTCAACATCTAAAACATTTCCTAAAAGATCTTTAATTTCATCTTGAGACATAGAATCTTGACTATCTTTTTTTCTTATTAAAACATCTGAAACACCTTGATTTAATAAATATTCGTCCATCTCTTTTTCTGAGTGAATATATGTTATAGCTTTTTTTCTTTTCGCTCTATAAAGAGGAGGTCTTGCTATATATATGAAATTATTTTCTACTAAAGGTAGCATATGTCTATAAAAAAACGTTAAAAGAAGTGTTCTAATGTGAGATCCATCCACATCAGCATCCGTCATAATTATAACTTTGTGATATCTTAATTTTTTCAAATCAAAATTATCTTTTCCAATACCACAACCAAGAGCTGCAATCATAGCTCCAACTTCTGTATTTTGTAGTATTTTTTGAAGTCTTGATTTTTCAACGTTTAATATTTTACCACGAATTGGAAGGATTGCTTGGAACCTTCTATCTCTACCCATTTTAGCAGAGCCTCCAGCAGAATCTCCCTCAACTATATATATTTCACAATTTTCAGGATTTGTTTCTTGACAATCTGTTAATTTACCAGGAAGTCTAGCTGAATCCATCGCTGTTTTTCTAAGAGTAAGTTCTCTTGCTTTTTTTGCAGCTTCTCTAGCTCTTGCTGCTATCATTACTTTTTCAGCTATTAGTTTTGTGATTTGTGGATTTTCATCAAAAAATATTGCAAGTTCTTCTCCTGTTACTTGTTGAACTACAGATCCGACATCTGAATTACCAAGCTTTTGTTTTGTTTGTCCTTCGAATTGAGGATTTGTGACTTTAACTGAAATTACAGCTGTTAACCCCTCTCTCATATCATCGCCTGTTATAGCAATTTTATCTGATCTTATAGCTGTCTTTTTTATAAAGTTATTAAGCACTCTAGTTAATGCTGTTGAAAATCCCGTTAGATGAGTACCACCTTGCTTTGTTGAAATGTTATTTACATAAGTATAAACATTTTCGTTGTAGGAATCATTCCACTGCATTGAAATTTCAACATCAATTGGTCCATCATGCCCTTCTTTGTCAGCATGAAAATATATAGGCTCTTCAAATAAATACCCTTTTCCTTCATTTAGATATTTTACAAAAGAGACTAAGCCACCTTCATAATTAAAGTTAACATCATCTCTATCTTCATCAATGTCATCAATGAAATTAATATTTATGCCTTTATTTAAAAAAGCAAGTTCTCTAAGTCTTTGTAAAAGCATGTCGTAGTCAAATTTAGTAACTGAAAAAATAGAATCATCTGGCCAAAATGTAACTTTAGTTCCTCTTTTTTTAGTAGGTCCAATTTTAATTAAAGGCTTTACAACTTTGCCTTTTGAAAGTTCCATTTCATATATGAATCCCTCTTTATATACTTGAACTACAAACTTTTTAGAAAGAGCATTTACACAAGAAACTCCAACACCATGAAGACCTCCTGATACTTTATAAGTTTGAGAATCAAACTTACCACCTGCATGAAGCACAGTTAAAACAACTTCTAAAGCTGTTACATCTCTTTTTAATTTTTTAGATTCTTTTTCATGCTTTTCAATTGGAATCCCTCTTCCATTATCTTCAACTGCAACAGAACCGTCAGGATTTAAAACTACATTAATTTCAGAGCAATATCCTGCCATTGCTTCATCAATACAGTTATCTACAACTTCATATACTAATTGATGAAGTCCTGTTTTAGTAGTATTTCCAATATACATACCGGGTCTTTCTCTAACTGCTTGAAGCCCTTCTAAAACAGTTATGGAACTTGCTGTATATTTATTTTCATTTGTCATCGTTGTCATGCCTTCTCGATTGGTTATAATTTTTAATTTATTCTATTTTAAACACTATGTTTGAAATAGTTTTCTTACTAAATTTTTCTTGTAATAATTTTAAAAGCTTATTTTTTTCATATCTATATAAAATACTATATAAGGTGGAACTTTTAACTTTAATGTATAAAGTGTTATTTTCAAATTTATAAGCCTTAGTTAATTTTGAAATTTTTTCCCCTACGATTTCACTCCAAGAATTTAAAATTTTCTTTGGTTGATTTAAATAGTTCTTTTCAATATTGGATAAAATAGATGGCAGGACATCATTTATTTGCTTGTTTGTAGTCTTTTTAAAGCCGAAATTTGCCATTTAAAACCTAAAGGGTAATTTTATATAGCGCCAATCATTATTTTAGCAAAATTTAGCTCTATTTAGCAAGAATTAATAAAAAAAATATTAAGTTTATTAACAAAAATGTTTTATATAATTTTTTTGATAAATTTCAAAGATATTTATAAAACTTTTCAATCAATTTATGTATGTTTTGTTGAAATAATAGAAATTGTAATAAAAAAATAATTCTAAGCTAAAGATGCTATATATGTTTTAATTTCTGGTCTTAAAAAATTATAAATTCTAAGTTTTTTTTCAGTATTTTTTATACTCAAAACATCCATTAAAGCATCCTTATCTTCATTAAAAAAGCTATATAATCGTTTTATTATTTCTTTTTGAAGTTCTATATTTGATTCTTTCAAGTGAGTTGGGAAAACAATTTGCATAAAAACATATAACGGAGTTTCATTTTCGTAATTATATATACTAAACATATCTTTTTTTTGCTTTAAAGAAAAATTATTTGCAAAATTCAAAATTGAATCAAATATTTGCATATTTAGATCAACAGTTGTTTTACTATCCAAATCATCGTTATTTTTCGTTTGTTCATTATATACAAAAAAATTATTTTTAAAACAACGATGTAATGGGGTGTCTTTATCTTCTGGATTTTGAAAAGTTAAAATATTATATTTTTCTTCATTAGAAAAGTTTGATAATTGTGATACTAAATCTAAATAAAATAAAATACTATGTGTATATTCCTTATAATATTCCCCACGCTCATCGTTTGCAATCAAATATAAAACATTTCCATCTTCCATATGTAAATTTAACAAACTTTTTGCTTGAATTGGTTTAATAAACTCATTTACTACACTTATAAATGATTGATTGTTTGTATATAACCCCATAAAATATGGATTTATTTTTATACCTATATCATACTCAATAAAATCACTACCTGCTTGCAAAAGATACATTATTTGATTATTGGTTAAACATGAAAATAAATTTCTTAATAATTTAATTTCTGATAATGAAGATTGCTCAAAATTATCAGCCAATATATGTAAAACATTCTTAGCTTCGCTCCCCCATTTATTTCTTGGATTTTGAATTTTTAATAAATCAAACAGTTGATAAGATTTAATATTATTTTTTTTCAAATGTATTATTATATCATTTGCTAACTCAACATTATCTAAATTATCTAAATCTAATAAATTATAAAAAAGAATTTGGTTTTTAGCATCTTGAGTTTTTAATAATTCAAGAATTTGCTCCACACTCATTTTTTTTAACTCTTCTAAAACGATACTATTTAAGTGATTATCTATTGCATGCTTTAAAAAAGTATTACCTTTTTCATCTTTAATTTTGAATAATTCAAATTTATCTTTTGTATTTAGTAATTTTAATACTTTTTTTAAAATAAGTTTTCTATCAGGATGAGCTAATAAATGTAAAATCGAGAAACTCTTCTCCTCATATTTAATTACTTTTTCAAATAATTCACAGAAATTTTTATGAGGATAGCTTTCTAAAAAATCAATAATATCCGCTGCAAATTTAAAATCCCTTGTTTCTGAAATATCCATATTTAAAAAAGCCAGATAAACAAGGGATACTTTTAGACCTGCATAAGGACATTTAAGGAAGTCATATTTTTTATCATATGGTAAAATGGTAAAAACTTTATTTATAAAATCAACAAAAATTGTTAAATCAAATCTACATTTATAAGTTAAAACATCAATACAATTTTGATTTTTTTTATCTTTAGTTAGTAATATTTCATATAAATCCTTTGGATCCAAACAATAAATAAATTCTAAAAATAGTTCAATACTTCTTGCGTTTTTGATAATGCCCATAAAAACTGTTGTATTATCAGCATCTAAAATTATTGAAAATAAATCTTTTATTTGAGCTTTTGATAATTTTTTTAACATATTAATAGCTAAATAATTTGAAAAAAAAGTTAAATATAAAAAAAATGGTATGTTTTTACTGTCTTTAGCTGTTAATAAATAATAAATCTGATGAGCATCTAATACCTCTATAATTCCTAAAGCTTGATCACCTAATGTCAGCAAAATATTTGGAAATAAAATATTTAGTTTTTCAGGTGAAATATTTGATAATAATTCAAATAATTGATCTTTAGAAAGTTCCTTTAAAAGATTAATTTTTCTATCTAAAAATTCAGGCTTATTTAATTCAGGATGAAATAAAATTTCTAATAGATACTGTTGATTATTATTTTCAATTTTGAAAAGTTTAAACTTCTCATCTGAAGTTAAATTTTTTATCATTGCAAAAAATGAATTTAAGTTCTTAGTTAATAATGCCTTTTGCAAAGCAGTATTTCCTTGAAAATCTTGAATTTTCAAAAACAAGTAATTATAATTCTTAGAAATATTATGAGATAACCATTCTTCAATTTTTTGAGCAGTTTCAAGGCTTTCTGGTAAAGAAGCTAGTTTATGAGCAAGAGTGGAAACTTTTCTTTTTTGAAAATCTACATATTCAACTGTTCTTTCAAACATTTTCATTTCATAGTCATTAGTTAGCTTGCCTCCTAAAAAAAAATCTCCAATCGTTAAATTAAAAAAATGTTGTATCAAATTTTGCGTTTCTTCTGGCAATGCTTGAGCACTCTCAATTAAATTTGTATGTTCTGCTGTTTTAGGATTTTCATCGTACAATTCACAAGGTTGATACCCCTTGAATGCAGTATAAATCTTGGATGATAATTGATTACAAATTTGAAAAGCTAAACACCCCCTAAGACTCGTCATTATTAACACCTTAAATCATTAAAATTAATTAGATTATATCAAAATACAGCATTAACAGCAATTAACAAAGAAATGATATTATTCTTTATAAAACTAAAAAAAATACTTTAATATATTTATATTAAAAAAACAAAAAAGATAATAGATAAGAAATCAAAAAATAAATTGACATTGATAAAACATCATTAAAAGCAGTAACAATCGGCCCCGAAGAAATAGCAGGATCTATTCCAATAGATTCGAAAAATAGTGGTGAAAACACACCTAAAAAAGTACCAGCAAAACAAGCTCCTATTAATCCAAGACCTATGATGGTGCCTAAAGCAATTGAATTAACTCCAAGTCCTAAGTTAGTAAAATGATCTATGCCATATATTAAAAATCCACAAATAATTCCAAAAACTATCCCAGTAAAAATACCTGTTAAGAGTTCTTTAAAAATTGAATCCCACCTATTTTGTTTGGAAAATGATCCCACAGCAAATGATCTTACTAAAACAGTAGAACATTGAATTCCAATATTACCGCTCATGCCCGTAATTAAAGGAACAAAAAATAATACAAAAGTTAAAAAAAAGCCTTCCATTTTTTGAAAAGAAGAGATGATTGAAACATTAATTAATCCAGCAATTAGGGTAACAATAAGCCAAGGAGCTCTTTTTAAAAATCTTTTAATAATAGGCTCAGGCGCAGATACATCTTCAATAGTTCCTGCTATATTTGCCATTCTTTTATCAGCTAAATCTTCCATTGCTTCTAAAACATCATCATTAGAAATAATTCCTAAAATCTTGTTATTTTCATCTATTACAGGAATTGAAGATAACTTATATCTCTCAAATAAATCTATTATTTCCTCTCTTGTAGTCTCTACAAAAGCGCTATGATTAATCAGTCTCATAACTTTTTTTAAAGAGGTTGTTTTAGGATTAACTATTATATTTCTAGCAGGTATATAACCTTGAAGTTTGTTCTCATCATCAGTAATAAAAATACCTTTTGTGATATCAATTCTTGGATGGTCATGAATATAATCAGATATATCATTTATAGTTTTATTGATATTGAAAGATAAAAATTCATTAGTCATCAATCTTCCAGCGCTATTTCTATGATGCTTTTTTTGATTTTGAATAATCTTTGCTTTTTTAGAACTTATTACTTCCATTACCCTTCTAAAACGTCTTTCGCTCATATCATCTAAAACATACACTGCTTCATCTGATGGCATTTTTTCGATTAATTGTTTCATATCAATTTCTCGCATGTAACGAAAAATAATCAATCTAGTATCTGAAGAGGTATTAATAATAAATTTTATTTTAGAATCAAAATTTGGAAGATTATCATATAAAATAGGTCTTGCATACAAAGGTAAATGAATTGCAGCATACGCTAAATCAATTGCTCTATTTTCTCTTGCGATTACTTCAATTTCATTTAACATCACTTGAGATGTTTTTTTATGAAAAACATTTTCAAGTTTTTCTTTTAAAATATCATCTATTTTATAAGTTTTATTATCTGTTAAATTAACATCTTTATTTATAGTATGCATAAAAAGCCTAAATAAAAAATCTACTGAAAATATACCCTTATTTATCAAATCCTTCAAGAATAAAGAGTTAAAAAATAAAATTTAAAAAAAGCTTTTATATTTTAGAAATATATAAATTAATTTTTATTTAATAATTCTATAATTTTATTAGCTACTTTATTTGATAAAATAATATTACCATGTCCTAAATGAGAATAAGAGAACTCTTTTTTTTCATCTTTTTGTATGAAAGTAGCTTCTTTTGGAATTACTCTATCTTTTTCCCCTCTAAAAGAGTAAAGATTGCACCCATTTAATCCTTCACTTGTATGAGAAGAGTCTATTTTATCTAAATCACTTTTCATATCTTTGCAAAGCCAACTAAATTTAGATTGATGAAATTTTAAAACACCAGATATTGATATTATATTAGAAATTTTTATATCTTTTTGTTTGTTTTCTTTATTTAGTAAATATTTAAGCGAAATAGCTCCACCGAGTGAATGACCAATTAAGGTAATATCTAGTTTTTTTGCTTTATTTTGAAAACTTTTTTTTGCAATATCTTCAATCATAACGTTCAATTCATCAATAGGAATAGTTCCATTTTTTCTCGTGTAATCTATTGCGTAGAGATTTTCAAATCCTGCATTATATAATTTTTTAGCAAGAAAATGAAAATTAAAAGAACCTCCTCCTAAACCATGAATAAAAATACAAACTTTTGTAGTTTCTTGTATATCTTTTGGAAGTGTTGGTTTTTTACTATAATAATTTTGAAAAAAAGAGATAGCAAAATGATAGATTGAAGTAATAACAAAAGAAAACTCTTTTACTAGTATTTCATAATCAAAGAGTATTCTTCTTTTAATTGTTTCAAATTTGGATATTTTCTCACTAAGTGGCGTCAAACTAACGCCATCTTTTAACCAAACAATAGTTGAAATAATCATTTTAAATCCTTTTTTTAAATTCAAAATATTATTACCTACGTCTTATTTTTTTTCAAAGAATTGATAATTTTTCTATTTTTAATTTTTAAAACAACACTCTTTTTTATTTTTAGTAATATATTTACAAATATTAAAACTAATAGTATCGGATAGAATACTTTCAAAACAGGAGATGAAATTTTAGTAATTCCATTAAGTCCAAATAATGAAACAACATATGTAATAAGAATTGATAGAATAACTGAAAATTTATAATTTCTTTTATTTTTAAAAATATGCTCATGTAAAAATTCACTAAAAACTACTATCAAAGCAACAGATGTAGAAAAACATGCAAGCAGTATAGAAAATAGAGAAATAATAGAGAAATTTGTCCCTAAAACACTTTTTGCTAAAACAGATAACATCTGATCTTTATTTACACCTACTAAAACCATTGCATTTTTTTTAGACACTATTATTAAAGATGCATAAATTAAAGATAAAAATAAAACCGCTACCATTGAAGATTTGATAGTAATTTTAATAGACTCTTTTTTACTTTTATTTTGTTTATTTAACATACTAATAATTGTAGCTGAAAAGAAAAAAGAAGCTATTAAATCCATTGTATTATATCCCTCAACTAATCCTTTAGCATATGAGAAATCTCCCTGATTTAATTCTTGAGCATTTGAAAAAAAGATCCCTTTTATAAAAATATATAAAATAGATCCAATCAAAAGAGGTGTTATTATTTTTCCAAGTATATTTATAAATCCATATTTTTTAACAATTACTAGATATACTAAAAATGAATAAACAATAGAAAACATCCAAATTGATCCAATATTTAAATATGAGCTAACAGAAGAAAATGAAAGTGCAATACATCTAGGAGCTGAACCAAATGGTATAAATACCAACAAAAGTAAAAAAATAAATAAAAACCCTATTTTTTTTCCTAAAATAGAGAAAAATTTAAAGTAATTACCATTAAATAAAAGCATTGCTATTACCCCTAAAAAAGGCATAAACGCCCCCGTTAATAAAAAACCAATCATAGATGGAAGACAACTGTTTGTTGAATTAAAACCTACATATAATGGGTATATTAAGTTTCCTGATCCAAAAAACATTGCAAACAAAGCAAGGCCTATTACGATATATTGATTTTTCTGGGGACTGTCCATTTTTTTCTCCTTTTTTTAAGCAAAAAAAAACCCACACCTTCTTTTGGAAGATGTGGGCTTTTAAATTAGCCTTATATTTTTAATAAATTAAATTATAGGCCCACATCTTGCAACTGCTGCTGCAGTGCAGGTAGCTGTACAAGTAGCTGTTGATGTGACAAATAATTTCATTATTATCCTTTTGATATAAATATAGATTAATTTATAAAAATTATCAATTGAAATAATTCAAAAAATTATTTACATAGTTTTAAACTATTTTATTTTTGTATTAATAAAAAATTTACTTCTCAAAATCAATTATTTTCTGCTATAAATTTTAGTAGTTATTTTAAAAACTTTAAAAATATGAGGTAAAATATGTCAGATATATTAGTAGTAACAAGCAAAATTAAAAAATTTGTGAAAGAAAATGCAGAAATGAATACATCAGCATCAGCAATCGAAGCTCTTTCTAAAGTAGTAAAAGAGCATATTAATAAAGCTGTTGAAAATGCTAAAAAAGCAAAAAGAAAAACTATAATGGATAAAGATTTCGAAAGTGAGTGCTGCGCTGAGGGTACCTGCGAATAATTTCATATACAAAATAAAAACCTGAAAATTTCAGGTTTTTATTTTTCTTTTAAATTTTAAAAATAATTTACGTAATTTCATTTTTTTATTTTTTTATAAATTATCGATCTATTAGACTGCAATTAAGGTAACATATATATAGAAATGGAGATTGTTATTATGGCGCATCAAAAGATGTCTAGAAGAAAAGCTCATAGCTTATCTTTTGCAATGTTTTTAATCGGCTTAGCATTAGTTGCTTATTTTAAATACTGGTGGCCAGGTATTATGCTAGCTGTTGGTATCCCAATAGCAGTAAGACAGTATTTATTTGGAAAGATCTTTGATATGATCGTTTCTTTAG
Source organism: Candidatus Anoxychlamydiales bacterium (assembly GCA_011065125.1). Classification (GTDB taxonomy): domain Bacteria; phylum Chlamydiota; class Chlamydiia; order Chlamydiales; family SM23-39; genus JAAKFI01. The sequence continues at coordinate 16,775 of JAAKFI010000001.1, forward strand.
TAGTATTTATAGGAGTTTTTATAACTGTTCAATTTCAAATAAAGTGGGATATAATACTTCCTGTTTTATTTACAATTGGTGGTCTTTATATCTTCTTTAAAGAGTTTTTTGGACCTAAAGAAGATCCTGAAGTAGAAGATGATGAAGATCAGAGTCATGAAATTGAAGAAGATGAAAACGAAGATACTAAGCACTAATTAAATGCATCGCCTCTTTTACCTCTTTTAGGGTTTGAGAGGCTGTTTTTTTAGCTTCAATAGACCCCTTTAATAAAACATCTAGAACATATTTTTTATCTTTTTCAAGCTCTTTTCTTTTTTCTCTAATTGGTGATAAAAAGTCTTCTAAAACTTCTATTAGATACTTTTTACAAACCATATCTCCAAGGCCACCTTTTTGATAATGCTCTTTCATTTCATTTACTTTTTTTGTGTCTTTTGCAAAAGCATCTAAATAGACAAATACAGGATTCCCCTCTACTTTTCCTGGATCTTCTACTCTTAAATGATTGGAATCTGTGAACATTGATTTAACTTTTTTTACTAAAACATCTGCTTCATCTGATAAATAAATAGCATTATTTAAAGATTTACTCATTTTAGCATTACCATCAATACCAGGAAGTCTAGCTATTTGAGGAGTAATTGCTTTTGCTTCTTTTAATATTTCTTTTTTGTAGATTCTGTTAAATTTCCTAACGATTTCATTTGTTTGTTCTATCATAGGAAGTTGATCATCTCCAACTGGTACAATATCTGCTTTAAAAGCTGTTATGTCTGCTGCTTGAAATACTGGATATACCATAAATCCAGCAGGAACTGATTCTCCAAAGTTTTTTTGTTTGATCTCTTGTTTTACAGTAGGATTATGTTTTAATCTATTCCAGGTAACTAGATTTAGATAATACATAGTAAGCTCACTAAGCTCTGGAATCATAGATTGTAGCAATATAGTTGTTTTTTTAGGATCTAAACCAACAGCTAAATAATCTAACATAACTTCCATTACACTATTTCTTATAAGCTCTGGTTTTTCAGCGTGATCAGTCAGCGCTTGCATATCTGCGATCATTACAAACTGTTTGTATTCATCTTGCATTTTCAATCTATTAGCGAGTGAACCAACATAATGTCCTAAGTGAAGTTTTCCTGTAGATCTATCCCCTGTTAAAACAACTTTTTTATTCATTTAAAAATTCCTTTTTTAATCAGTTTAAAAAAAGCGACTTATTTTATCCATATTTTATATGCATAATAAATATTTTTTTATAATTTTTATATTTTTTTTAATAATTAAAATAATTTATAATAAATATCTATATGGGATTTGTCTTGATTTTGTAAGCATTATCTTATAAAACATTTTCATTAGGTAATAATATGAAAGATACTCAAAGTAATATAAAAGAACTAAAGCACTATAAAATTATCAAATCCATTGCTAAAGGTGGGATGGGAGAGGTATTTTTAGCTTATGACTCTAAATGTAAAAGACATGTTGCTTTAAAAAAAATCAGGGATGAGTATAAAAATAATTCTATAATTAAAAAAAGATTTTTAAAAGAAGCGCTTATTGCAAGTGATCTTATACATCCAAGTTTAGTTCCTATTTATGATATTGAACTTATCGATCCCTGTTTTTATATAATGCCATATATTGAAGGTAAAACTCTAAAAGAGATATTAAAACAAACAAGAGTAGATGAAATTGAAAATAACAAAACGAATGAACTTGGATCTTCAATACCTGCTTTAACTAGATTTTTTTTAAGCGTTTGTGAGGCTATTAACTATTTACATTCTAAAAACATACTTCATAGAGATATAAAGCCTGATAATATAATTATTGGAAAATATGGAGAGGTTTTAATATTAGACCTTGGAATTGCTCAAGCACTTGATGTACATGAAAAAGAAGAGATAGCTTGTGATATTTTTGAAGATGTAAATTTAACAAAACCTGGGAAAGTAACTGGCACGCTAGCATATCTAGCGCCAGAGAGAGTATTAGGAGAAAAAGCTACAATATCATCAGATGTTTATTCTCTTGGATCTATGCTTTATCAAATACTTACTTTAAATCTGCCATTTAAAAGAAAAGATATTAAAAGTTTTAAAAAGAATTTAAAATTAGAAAAATTAATAGATCCACAATCAATTGCTTTTTATAGAGATATTCCCAAAAAATTATCTGACATCACAAAAAAATGTTTAAGTTTTTATAAAAAAGACAGATATAAAAATGTAAGTGAATTGATTTTAGATTTAAAAAAATATACAGAAGGTAAATCAGAATGGATATTATCAAAAGAATTAGATATTTATAAAAAAAATCAGTGGGCCTTTGAAGAAAATGTTTTTTTACCTAAAAACATAGCACTAACTTCTAATTTAGATTTTACAGAGTGGATTACTCTTATGATTTCTAAAGATTCTTTTTTAGGAAATGTTAAAATAAATGCAAGTTTTTCACTTGGAAAAGAATCTAAGGGAATTGGTTTTTTTACAAATGTTGCTAAACAAAAAGATCTATTTAAAATTGAAGAGGGATATAGACTTTGGATATCTACTAAAAATGGTGGAACTATAAAATTATATTTATCAAATGTTTTAGTACACATAGAAAAATGCGAAATAAAACCTGATACCTTTCATAAAATAAAAATTGAAAAAATAGATGATAAATTTATTTTTTATTTAGATGACAAAGCTATTTTGTCTCATATTTCTCATCTGCCGCTTAGAGGTGCTTTTGTTGGATTCGCATATAAAGATGCAAACTTTATAGTAAGAGATTTTAATATATATACGTCAGCTTATAATGTAATGGTAAACTGTTTAAATATAGCAGACTCTTATTTCACAAAAGAAGAGTATGATTATGCAATAGATGAATATAGAAGAATAGCCTCATCTTTTCCTGGTAGAAAAGAATCTCAAGAAGCTATCTTTAGATGTGCTTTTACTATTTTAGAAAAAGCAAAAAGCATTAAAAATAAAACTAAAAAAAATAGCTACATTGATAATGCCATTAGTGAATTTGAAAAACTTCATTATTCATACTATGAACCTTTTGAATATCTTGGAAAATCTCTTGCATACAAAGAATTAGAAGATTTTGTTGAAGAAGCGAAATGCCTAGAACTATCTATTAGAAAATTTGAAAATCACAAATTAATAATTCTTCTAAAAGAACATATTATTTATAGAATGCATGAATCTACCCTTATTAATAAAAAAACAGGTTTTAGATTTGTAATTATAGCACTTAGATTTATTGAAAATATTTTAGAAAATATAGATTCAAAAAATTTAATATTTTCTCTTTTTTCAAATATTGAAAAGTTTTCCTTTTTTGAAAAATCAAAAGATATAAAAGATCAGCTTACAATTGATTTAGCATATAGATTAAATAAAACATATGACTTAGTAGATATTTTAGAAACTCAAGAATTAGATAATATTAATTTCAACAATGCAATATTTTCTTTATTTGAATTAAACAGATCTGATTTAGTTAAAAAATTCATTTTGGACAGACAGGATCTATATGAAAAAAGAAAAGATCTTAAATTAATAAACTGTGTTCTTAATTTAAATGACAACCTTGAAAAAAATATATTTGAAATATTAAATCTCTTTTCCAAAAAACCAACATTCAAAGAGTTGAATGCTTTGTTTTTTGCTCTTAATATTGCATTGGATAAAGAAAACACAAAATTAATTTTGAAAGTAAAAGATATGTTAAAAAAACATCTTTTAACAAAAGATTTTGTTTTTAATTTAGATGTTATTTTATTCTCTTGCTACTTACTTGAAAATAATCAAAAAAAAATAAAAAGTTTAATCTCCAAATATAAGCTAAATAAAACTTTAGATGAAACATCTAAAATGCATTTTTTATATGGAATATATCTTCATATAACTAAAGATAAAAAAATAGCTGACTCTTATTTTAGAAATGTTTTAGATATAAGTGATCTTCCATCTAATGCCTTATCTTCTTTTTATTTAATTTCTAATAATAAATCTTTTACCAAAGATTTATTATTTTTTGAGAAAAAAACTATGTATAGACATTTAGTATTATACTATAGATGTTTGAAAAACAGGCAAAAAGAGGCCTATTTTAATAATCTATTAAATAACTTATCGAAATAGGCTAAAAAGTATTTATTTATACTCAAAGTATCCTTTTGCTAAAGAAGATACTAGAGCTGAAGTAGATAAAATCAACATGTATGGAGCTGGAATAATAGTGCTATATATACTTGAATATGCAAGTAATACCCCCATAGCACACAACGCTACAGTTTTTACAAGTTTAGCAAGAGCTATATTTTTTTTCGTTTCATTAACTTCCTTTTGATATTCGGTTAAATTTTCAATTGATTTGGCTCCAAAGCTATAAGCTAAAGTAATTCCTGCTATTATTGAACTATTTTGCATGGTTGTTGCAGCGACTGTTGCTATATTTGAATTTATTAAAAACTCTAAAGCGAAATGTGCTTCATAATATACATCTGCAGCTGCTATAGTAATTGCATCTGTTGTTTTATTTAATAATCTATTTCTTAAAATATTTACATTTTCAAAGAAATCGACTAAATCAAAAGCATTTATAACATTCCCAAAAGCCTTAGCTGAATTAGATATAATTCTAGAGTTAACACTTGATAAATATTTAGGCCACTCTCCTATTAATAAATGAAGAGATTTGAAAAGATTAGCTGGTTGCATATTTACAAAATAATTTTGAACTTTATCAATACTATCTGGCTTTGAAACTGACATGTTTTGCCTCCTAAAAAGATTTTGAGGCAAGATAATAAAAAAAATGTAAATTAAATCATAGAACATATTTTTTTAAAGAAAATATATTCTTTATTTAATAAAAAAAATTATAAAAATATTTTTTAACTTTTATTTCCATCTAAATAAGCAACTAATATATAGTTGCTTATCTTTAACAATAGATATGAACAAAAAACTGCTAATGCCGTTTTACCTATCAAAGTTGTTGAATCAGTTAAAATCATTCTCTCTTCAAAATTTAATGAGTCTAACATTTCTTTAATTACTTTTGGTTGTTTGTACCTTCTAGCTAAATCAAAGGCTGTCTCACCTTTATTATTTCGCATTGTAATTAATTTAAATCTTTCTTCTGGTTTCACAGATCTTATTAGTTCTCGTACACATTTTTCAGGAATATGTATCCCCCCTGGATGAGCAATTGAGCGCTGATATTGAACAGCCAAATGAAGAACTGTATCACCTCCATCATCTTGCATTTTCAACAACTCCAATCTTTGATCTGGATTTAAAGATTCTAACATCTCATTTCTTCCTTCTTCAAAAGGATTGAATATGGATAAATGAAAAGCTGTATAACCCTCTTCAGTTTGAACTTTATATAACTCCAATCTTTGATCTGATGATAAAGGTTCAATCATATATTTTATTCTATCTAAAACATGATAGGCTACAGATTTATAAAAAACAGTCATACCTTTCAAATCTTGCGATTTCATTAACTCTACTCTTTGAGTTTCTGTTAAATGGTCTAATAATTCTTTTACTAGATCTAGATCAATCCATATAGCTGAATTTAAAACTGTTTTCCCTCCACCATCTTTAACTTTCAATAACTCCCATCTTTGATCTGGTGTTAAAAGGTCTAAAATATCTCTTATTATCTCTTGTCCATCTTGTATACTTAGACGACCGTATACAATGCCCCTAAACACAGAATGAAGAGCCGTCTCCTCCTTTAAGCTTTGCATTTTCAACAGTACACATCTTTGATCTGGTGTTAAAGATCGTGTAATCTCTCTTACTGTTGCTTTTCTTCCCTCAAATGTAGCTACATGAAGAGCTGTCCTCCCCATTATATCCTGCAATTTTAACAGTTCCCATTTTTGATCTAACGTTAAAGATCGTATAATATCTCTTACTGTTTTTTCTCTTCCTAAAAATACAGCTCGATGAAGGACTGTAGAAGCTTCAACATCTCCTATTTTCAAAAATTTAAACCTACTTTCAACTGGAAGTGTTTTTAAATAGGCGCTCACTTTGTTTGATGTGTTTTCTTCGCTTTCTAATATATCCTGCAAAGGAGATCCTTTAAAAAAAGTTCCTAGCCTAGGAGATCCGTAAATAGGTTTCATTAGATTTGGTCTATAAAAATCTACATGATCTATGGCTCTTTCTACCCAGTAATTATTTTCTTTATTGATGAATCTTTTGAAACCATCTAAACATTTAGCTGTCTTTTCAATATAATCTTTTGCAAGTTGAGGAATATTTTCTAAATTTTGTAAATATTGTCTATCCTCAGGTTTTATATTTCCATGCATTAAATCTGCTTGAGAATAATCCTTAAAGCGATCCTTTATATCTTCATTAACTCTATTAGCTACTAAAACACTTAAACTCATTTTATCACCTATTATTCATCTTATTATTTTATGTTAATTGTAATTAATGACATCAATTTTAACATAATTAAGAGAAAATTTAAACAATTATAAATTTAAAACTAACAATAATTAATTTCATCTAACTTCATTAAAATTAGCCACTTAGAAACTTTGAAGTGATTAATAAAATTTTTATTTATCATTAAAATTATTTTTACATGAAATTTTAAACAAAATACGTGATATAATTTAAGACCATATATCTTATTAAAAGGTTTTTTATGGCTACTTTATCTCAAATAACAACAATAGGTTTTCCAAAAGTTCCAACTGTTGGAAAGGTAAATGCACCAAATTATTTAAATGCATGCTTTTTACCTAAAGGAAAAAGAGAAATTGTGGAATTTCAACCACATGAAAGTGATAAATGGTATCGTCAAATATTTGATGCCAATTCAATAAAAGATGATCTTCCAACTCAGTTAAGCCCGGATCAAAAAAAGTATTTTTCTGATAGAATAAGCGTAATCAATGATAAAAAAGAATTAGTTGAACAACATGTAGATCGTAGAATTCAGTTATTTTTTCAACAAGCAATCTTATGTTATAACACCCCCTTTTATTATGAGGCAGAAGGTGCTGAGGATCAAATAGGAAAAGGCAGCACAACTGTTAAAACACAAGCAGCGCATTCAAGCACATTTCCTTGTTTATACGCATCCCCTAAAGATGCCAATAACAAAGCAGATAAAGATAAAAAATTTGTGTTTTTAAAATACTCTCATTTTTATAAACAACAAAATGCAACTGTTGAACTTCCAATTGAAGTAAATCAAGCAGATACAGCGATGGATGGCAAGAAAAATGAAGCAAAACTTAGAACATCAAGCTTAAAAATTATAAATGATTTAGCTCAAGGAAAGATTGATCCTACTAATGCTACTAAAAGATTTTTAATGGTTTTTGAAAGTAGATTAAACAAAATGCTTGAAGAAACCGAAGAAGGAACTCCTCGCCATTTAGTTCTAACCACATACTTAAATCACTTACTTGAAATCAAAAATAATATTAATGAAAATCCAGAAGTTTTTGATCAAATATTAGGTGTTAAATTACCAACTGAAGAACAAGTTTTAAGAGAGGTAGTTTATAGAAAAAGATTTGAATTGATCAAACAATCAGAATTCATCGAAAGTAGAATCGCTAAAAGATTTTTTGAAGCTCAAAAAACAATGACAGGCACTAAAACTAAAAGTTTTAAAAATGTTGATTATCGCTTAAGATATGTTGTTTTAGAACAAGCAAAAACTGAAAAAGAAAAAAGATTTTATGAAAGATTGTTTTGCTGCTCTTTATTGCAGTTACAGACAACTTTTGAATATAAAAAATTTACATTGAGAGACGGTGATAAAGTTCACGGAATAAAAAAGTTTAGAGAAAACAATCAAAAAGAAATTGATAAATTATTAGTAGATTTAAATTCTTTTAGAAATGAAATTGAGAATTTAGAAATTAAATTTAGAGCTGATTTATTTAAAGGCCTTAGAGTAGATTTTAAACATTTAACACAGACTAAATTTGCTCAATCTTTTAAAGCTTTATATCCAACTGAACCAATGAGTCAGGCTATGGTTTCTAGATTAGAACAACCAGCTAGATTAACAAATACAAAAGTTGCTTACATATCTCCTGAAAATCAAAGAAGAAAAGAAATGTCTATAGAAAAAGCACAGCGTATAGCTCAAATATTTGAAATAGATACAGGACTATTTTTACCGGGTTTAATAACATCTGATTATTAAGTTTTAGATGATATCTTTTTTAGAAGATTGGATAGTTAAAATACCACCAATCACAATTAAACTCATTCCCAAAAAAGTAATTAGATCAGGTATATTTTTAAAAAATATAAAACCAAAAAAAGCTGAAAAAATTATAGAAGAATATAATAAAGATGAATTGAATTTAACGCTTGCATAAACAGTGGCTCTTATAAAAAACTCTTGATATAAAGTACCGCTTATCCCTATTCCAATTAATAATAATAATATCTTAAAATCGATACTTTGAAAATTAAATAAAACTAGAACACTACTTGCAAAAAAAGCAAAAGAAAAATAGTAAAACATGGAAGTATGATGATGATCTAGTTTGCTTATTTTTCTAATGTAAATAAATGAAATGGACGCTATAAATCCAGATAAAAGTGCATAAAGTGCTTTTGGTTGAAAAATTTCAAATCCCGGTTTTAATATTAAAATAATTCCTAAAAATCCAATTAAAATAGATATCCAATGCTTTATTGGTATTTTTACCTTAAAAAAAATAATTGCAATAATAGGAATAAATAAAACATTTGTCATTAATAATAAATTGCATTCAACTAAAGAAATGTATTTTAAAGAATAATAAAATAAAAACATCGCAAGCATTGAAGTAATAGCTCGAATTATATGCAAACTTAAATGATTTGTTTTAATTGGAACAGACTTTTTTCTTATTTTTTTTATTAAAAATACTAATAAAATATAAATAAAAGAAATAGAAAATCTTGAAAAAATTATAATGCTATTATTAACGCTTAAAATAGCTATTTTTACAAGTGTTGCCATTAAGCTTAATGAAAAAGATGCTAGCAATATGAAAATAAATGCTTTTTTTAAGTTAATAGCTTTGGGTTTTATATCTTTTATGCTCATATTTTTTATATAGCATATTTTGTCTGTTTGTTTGCAAGAAAAATATCTTTGCCTTTATTGATTAATAAAATTCATTGCATGTCTAATAACATTTTTATTGTAAGCTATTAATGCATGTCCTGATTTTATTACAATATGTTTATGCGAAGTAGACAAACAGGTTTCCTCAACTGCTACTTTTCCATCATTTTCTTTGCCTATTAAAGGATTTATGCCACTATTTCCAGCTATTACCAATACATCTATTTCTTTTGGAAAAATCCCTAAATGATCAAAATTCTCATAGTTCATCAATTCTCTTCCAGCTTTTTTTCCAAAAAATAGTCTAGCTAATCTATATTTTTTTAATTGCCTAGCAATTATTGCTCCTTTGTTTGGTGGAGCTAAAAGAACAGCTTTTCCTATTTTTGCTTGCATAGGGCAATTAGTTTTATTTACAGCGCTTCTTAAAACCAATCCTCCCATTGAATGGGTAACAAATGAGATTTTAGAACTTGGGTTTTTTTTTGAAATTAAAATTAATTTTTCAACTAAATCATCAGCTAGATCCTCTATCTTTTTTTTTCTAGATGGATAGCCATAATTTAAAACATCATACCCTTTTTTCCTAAAGGCTTTGGCTATTATGATCATATTTAATTTACTTCTATAAAAACCATGAATACAAACAACAGTTTCTTTTTTTATATTTATTGGATCTTGCATTTTATTTTTTGCATAAATATTTGAATTAAAAATAATTATTAACAAAACTAATGATATTATTCTAAACATTTTTTTTATTTATTTTTTTAACAATTATATAAAAAAACAGTAAAATTTCACACCATATTTTGACTAACATTTTCAATTATGATATTTTATAATATATTTAATTAAAAAATTTAAACTTATGAAAGACTTAAATCCAAAATATGATCCCAAATCAATAGAAGAAAAACTTTATAAATTCTGGGAAGATAATAATTTTTTTAAAGCTAATGAAAATTCCACTAAAAAACCTTACACTATAGTAATCCCCCCTCCTAATGTTACCGGCAATCTGCATATGGGCCACGCCTTAGTAGATACCATTCAAGATATTTTAATTAGATATAAAAGAATGCAGGGATACGAAGCTCTTTGGATACCAGGTACCGATCATGCAGGCATTGCAACGCAAAGCGTTGTAGAAAAACATTTAATTGCTAAATTCAAAAAAAGAAGAAAAGATTTTACAAGAGAAGAATTTTTAAAACACGTATGGCAATGGAAAGAAGAAAAAGAGAGTAATATATTAAATCAACTAAGAAAACTTGGCTGCTCACTTGATTGGTCTAGGCAAAGATTTACAATGGATGAAAAAAGTAATTTTGCTGTTAGAAAAGTTTTTAAAAAAATGTTTGATGATGGACTTATTTACAGAGGTGATTATTTAGTAAATTGGGATCCAATAACTCAAACAGCGCTAGCTGACGATGAAGTAGAATATGAAGAAAAAGACTCTTTTCTTTGGCATTTTAAATATCCGATAAAAGATAGTAAAAAATTTATAACAATTGCAACTACAAGACCAGAGACAATGTTAGGAGACACGGCTATTGCTGTATCTCCTAAAGATGAAAGATACCAAAAATACATTGGAAGATCTTGCATACTTCCAATTATTAATAGAGAAATTCCAATTATTGAAGATAGATATGTAGATCCATCCTTCGGATCAGGAGCTGTAAAAATAACACCTGCCCATGATTCCAATGATTATGAAATTGGTATAAGACATTCTCTTCCTATGATAAATATCATGACTCCAGATGGCAGAATAAATGAAAATGGAAAAGAATTTTTTGGACTTTCCATGCAAAAAGCAAGAGATGCTGTAGTTGATAAAATGAAACAGTTAAATCTACTTGAAAAAGTAGAGCCTTATAAATTAAGAGTAGGCATTTCCTATAGGTCCAAGGCTACAATACAGCCTTATTTATCAAAGCAGTGGTTTGTTAAAATGACTCCATTTAAAAACAAACTAATGTCTGCTGTTAAAGAAAATAGAGTTAAAATAATTCCCAAAAACTTTGAAGACACATATTTTCATTGGATTAAAAATTTAAGAGACTGGTGTATATCAAGACAGCTTTGGTGGGGGCATAGAATACCTGTTTGGTATAATAAAGAAGATATGGATGTTATGCTCTGCTCTGATGATGAAACCCCTCCTAAAGAAGTTTTAGAAAATCCTGATAAATGGGTTCAAGATGAAGATGTATTAGACACTTGGTTTTCATCAGCTCTTTGGCCTTTTTCAACGCTTGGCTGGCCAGATAACACAAAAGAGCTTAAAAAGTTTTATCCTACATCTATTTTAGTAACAGGTCATGATATCTTATTTTTCTGGGTTGCTAGAATGATTTTAATGGGCGAATATGTAATGAATGATGTTCCATTTCATGAAACATTCATTCATGGGCTAATCTACGGTAAATCGTACTGGAGAGAAGAAAAAGATGGATCTATCACATATGTTAGTATAGAAGAAAAAAATAGATATGACCTTGGCGAAAAAGTTCCAAAAGACGTTTTTTCAAAATGGGAAAAAATGTCTAAATCAAAAGGAAATGTAATTGATCCAATAGAAATTATTAATGAATATGGCACAGATGCTATGAGAATAGCGCTTACATCCTCTTGCACACATGCAAGACAAATTGATTTAGATAGAAGAAAATTTGATGAATATAAAAACTTTTCTAATAAAATTTGGAATGCTTTTAGATTTATCTTTTTAAACCTATTTGAAAACAAAGATAAAAACTTAAGTGCTTTATCAATAAAAGATATAGAAGAAGGACTTAATTTAAAAAGTTTAACTTTAGATGATAAATGGATACTTTTTAAATTAAATGAAACAATCAATAATGAAATTAACTATTTAGAAAATAAATCTTTTGATAAAGCAGCAACTATTATTTATGACTTTTTCTGGAATGATTTTTGTGCATATTACATAGAGCTTGTAAAACCATATCTTTTTGGAAATCTAGGAGATGAAAAATTTAGAAAAAACAAACAAAAAGTACTACTTTATACCCTTTTATCCTCTATTAGACTTATGCATCCAATAGCACCATTTATCACAGAAGAGATCTTTTCAAAAATAAAAGAATTATATCCCCTTTTAAAAATAGATGATAAATTAGATCCATTTACACTTGATTTTATAGAAGCTATGAATAGAGATGCTTTGATTGTATCTACCTATCCAAAACCTTTGAAAAATAATATATTTGATAATGTAGATGATGATTTTAATTTTTTAAAAGATTGCATACACTCAATTAGAAATATTAGAGCTGAGATGCAAATAGCACCGCATATTAAAACTAAGCTTTATGTTTATACTACTAAAAATTCAAAAAATTTAAATCTTTTAAAAGAAAATGAAACTTTTTTATATACATTGGCAAAAGTAAAAGAAATTATTTACATTACAGATGAAAAAGATATGACTTCTCTTAGATCTAATGCAATCTTAAAAGATCTAAAACTAATAATACCACTTCCAAAAGAACTAATAGAAAAAGAAAAAAATAGATTAAATAAAGAAAAGATTAAATTAGAAAAACAAAATGAAGTTTTTTCAAGTAAAATAAACGATAATTCCTTTTTAGAAAAAGCACCTAAAGAAGTTGTAAGTAAGATGAAAATGAATTTTGAAGAGAATCAAAAAAAATTAAAAGAAATTGATATTAAAATGAGAACTTTTTAGATATTAAAAAAATATTACTTTTTTACTGGAGATTTCAAATCTAAGATAATTTTTAAATATTTCTCATAATAAGGATGTTTTATTAATTCATCAAATAAATTAGCTTTATCATTTTTATCTGTTGAAGCATTATGTTTTTTCAAAAGTTTCTCAAATTGATATTTAGACAAGCCGGGATCTGAATCTGTCGTATCCTGCGTTGCAGGGTCAAACTGCAGTTCATCTTCTATTTCTATAGAAAAAGGAATTGGACTAGATGAACTTATTATACTTGATGCACAACTAGGCGTAGGACTAGGAGTTGTTGATTGCAATGTATCTTTTGGAGGGGTTATTGGATATTGTCTGCTTTCCCAAAATAATGCATTAGTTCTTTTTGAAGTATTAGTTCCTTTTGGAAATTCACCTTTGGTTTCTTTAAAAATTGTTGCTCTTATTCCTTCCATTTCAGGTTCTTCAATCAACCATGTTAAACCAAAATAATCTTTTAAGTATTTCAATGAATTATTGAAAACATTTTTTATATTTTCATTTGTTTCATCCAACCTACTTAAAAAGCCGTTAAAACACATATTAAAAGCATAAACTTTTCTTTCAAAAAAATTACGCTCCTTAACGGGAATAAATTCTCGTTTTTTTAAAGTATCGTATTCTGTTGTCCATCTTTCTAACATAAATTATTGCTCTTATTTGTTATAATTGTATTAATAGTAATTTATCCTTATAAGTTAATTATAACATATTTGTAATTATAATTAAATAGTTTATAAAAATAATATTTTAATTAATGTTTTTTTAAATAGTTAATTATTAGATGTTTATGCAAAAAGTTGAGATAACTTATGAATAGGATACTTATAACACCTTGAAAATCAATTGTTTATTTTTGAAATAAGCTTTTATCTTTAGTATGTTTTAAAAGAAAATAGCTTTTTGTCTCATCTAAAACTACTTTAGATAACAAAAAGATAGCTATAATATTAAAAATTGCCATAAGCCCATTGAATATATCAGCAAGTGGCCAAACTACTTTAATGCTAAGCATAGCCCCTAAAAATGACACTAATACAAAAACAATTCTAAGCATGAAAAATTTTTGATTTTTAAAAACATATTCAAAGCATTTTTCTACGTAATAAGCGTAACCTAAAATAGTAGTAAATCCAAATAGTATAACACATATTCCGACTATATAATTTCCATAAATTATATGTTTTGAAAAAGCCTTCATTACAAGAGGAGCTCCGTTGATAAAATTCCCACTTAGATCTTTTATTCCAACTACATTTGTGCACATAAGTAAAAGTACTGTAATTGTACAAACTACAAAAGTAGATAAAAAAACAGAAGATATAGAAATTAATGCTTGTTTAGCAGGTTCATTAGTTTTAGCAGCGCTAGATGCAATAGCTGCAGTTCCAAGGCCCGCTTCATTAGAAGCGATGCCTCTCGCCACCCCTATTTGAATAGCGCTCATAATACCCGCTCCAAATGAACCTACGGCCATTGCTTTAGTATTAAAGGCGCTTTTAAAAATTAAAAAAAAGGAAGGTATTATCATTTGATAGTTTATAGCAATTATGTAAATAGCACCTGATAAATATAAAATTGCCATAATTGGTACTAGATAAGAATTTATTTTTCCTAAATTTTTAATACCTTTAATTATTGAAATAAATGCAAAAAAAGAAATTAGAAGACCTGTAATAACGTGAGGGATATTAAACAATTCATGAACACTATCCGAAATAGTTTGGCTTTGTATTAGATTGCCTCCACAAAAAGATGCTAAAATTCCAAAAATAGCAAAGCCATAGGATAAGATATTTGAGTTAAGGCCATGCTTTATGTAATACATTGGCCCACCCGCTATTTTATTATTTTTGATTTGCCTATATTTTACAGCTAGGATTGCTTCAGAGTATCTTGCAGCCATTAATATTAAAGATACTATCCACATCCAAAAAATAGAGCCATAGCCACCTGCTAAAATAGTAGTCGCCATACCAGCAATACTACCTATTCCAATAGTTCCTGCAAGAGATGTCATTAAAGCTCCAAAATGAGATATTTCTCCTACTCCCTCGTCTTTATGTTTAGAAAAAGCAAGTTTTAAGGATAAAAAAAAGTATCTAAATTGAAGTCCCTTTAATTTTATTGTAAGATATAACCCTACAAATATTAGTGGATATATTAAAAAAATATTCCAGAGATAAAAATCTATTTTTTCTAAAAAATATACTATATTCAAATCAACCCTTCTTGAGTTAGGAACTCTTTTACAAGATTATATATATATTTCTGTTTTTCATCTGCTAGATAATTTAAATATCTAATTTTTTCATTTGTTATTTTATTTTCTAAATTTTTAAATATTTTTTTTAATTTTGGAAATTTTTTATAAATATTATTATTTGCTAAAATAGCGCAGTTATATGAAGAAAATACTTTTTTATCATCTTCTAAAATTAAAAAATTAAAAGTTTTGATCTTTGAATCTGTTGAAAAACCATTTGTTACATCTATAATATTGTTAGATAAAGTAAGATAAGTGAGCGACTGATCCATTAATTTATATGTACTATTAAAATTATAAGATTTTTTTAAGATATCAAACTCTTTTCTAATTGAATATTCTGGAGTAAATGCAAACATTAGTTTTTTTTGATTTTTAAAAAGATCGCTTAGAGTTTTAATGTTATATTTTTTTGAAAGATTTTCATTTATCAAAATAGAGTATGAATTTTCAAACCCAAGAGGAAATAAAAAAGAAATATTATATTTCTCTAAAAAAGTTTTATTTAAATAATCTATTGCTTTTACTTTATCTTTGATTATATCTTCTTTTAAAATGGCAATAAGTGCAGTTCCCGTATATTCAGAATATAGATCAATTGCTTTTGACTTTAGAGCTTCAAAACATATAAAAGTGCCTTCTAAATTAAACTTTCTTTTTACTTTTATATCTGAGGTGTTTTGGATATATTGAACTAAAATTTCAGATACTATTTGAGATTCTGTGCAATTTTTAGATCCAATAATTAAATAATCTTTTCTACCTAAAACTTGAAAAGTATTAATTGTTATAAACAAAAGAAGAATACTAAAAGAAAAAATTAGAAATAAAAAAAATCTTTTTTTTAAAAGTTGCATAATTATAAATGATTTGGAGTTAAATATTTTGATAGTTTTATAAAGAAATGATCCATAGTAACTGCTAAAATAGCAGTTGGAATAGTACCTTTTAAAATTAGATCTATTTGCATAGATCTAAGACCTTGCATGATAAGATCCCCAAAGCCACCAGAGCCTACTAGTGATGTTAAAGTAGCAGAAGAGATTGTCCAAATTAAAGATATTCTAATTCCTGTAATTATGTAGGGAATAGATTTTGGAAGTTCTACATAAAAAAGAATTTGTTTGCTTGTCATGCCAAGAGCTTTAGCTACATCTTTTAAAATAGGATCTACATTTTTTATAGATTGCACTGTATTTGCTAAAATAGGAAGGATCGCATATGTAGATAAAACTAATATACCTGGAAAAAAACCAATAGTTGGCAGGTGTATAAAATTTCTAATAGAGACCATTATAACTATTAAAAGAGCAATTAATGCAAGCGATGGAATCGTTTGTATTATAGAGCATATTTTTAAGATTAATGAAGATGTTTTTTGGAATCTAGATTTAGCAAGTATAATTCCAAGTGGAATAGATATCATCATAGCAATTAAAATAGAGTAAATACTAAGTTGTATATGCTCAAATAATTTTAATAAAATATAACTGGAAAAAAAACTTTTAAAAAAAATCATATTTTATTTTTATCCTATAAAATTTCAAATATTGAATTTAGTAGTTTATTTTTTTCAAGAGATCCTATTAGTTTATTATTATCATAAACAGGCAAGATATTTTTTTTACTTTTTTTAAATTTATCCAAAGCATCGATTATTGATGATTTTGAAACTAAATAATTTTTTTTATCTTCCGGGAAATTTTTATTTTGGGAAATTAAATTATCTATAACATTTGTTTTTAAAGATAGTTGGAATTTATGTTCTTTAAAAAACTGTTTTACAAATTCATTTTTTGGATTTTCTATTAAATTATAAGGAGTGTCTATTTGTATAATTTCACCTTTATCCATTAATGCTATTTTATCCGCCATTTTAACAGCTTCAAAAACATCGTGAGTTACAAAAATTACTGTTTTTTTTATGTAAGATTCAAGCTTTAAAAAATCATTTTGTATCTGCTCTCTAATTATTGGATCTAAAGCTCCAAAAGGTTCATCCATTAAAATAATATCAGGATCAGATGCAATGGCTCTAGCCACTCCTATTCTTTGTTTTTCACCACCTGATAGTTCTTTTGGGTATCTTTTATGATATTTTATTGGATCAAATCCCATTAAATCTAAAAGATAAAAAACTCTTTTTTTTATTTTATCTTCCTTCCATTTAAGGAGGTTTAAAACAATTGCTATATTTTCATAAACGCTCATGTAATTAAAAAGACCGATAGATTGGATGGCATATCCAATATTTCTTCTTAAATTAATAGGATTAAAATTTTTAATATTTTCATTGTTTATTAAGATATTGCCGCTTGTTGGATCTATTAATCTATTTATCATCCTCATTGTAGTAGTTTTACCACAGCCACTAGTGCCAAGAAGAACTAAAGTCTCACCTTTTTTAACTTCAAATGAGACATCCTTTACGGATACAATATTTTTTTTAAAGATCTTAGTTACTTTTTCAAATTTGATCAAAATAAATTACTCTTTAATTTAGATAGAAACAATGTTAAATTACTTATAAAAAAAGTCAAGTTTTAGCCTTATGTTTATAGAAAAGCTTTTAACTATAAGTAATATTAAAAAAAAATATTTATTAAGTGACTTTGATAAAAAGTTTATTGAAAGAGCAAGAAAAAAAGCTAAAAATATTTTTTTAAAAAAAAATAAAAAAATAGCAATTATTGTAGGACCATGTTCTATTCATAATTTTAATGAAGCTATCCTTTATGCAAAAAAACTAAAAGAACTCCAAGATGAAGTGGGTGATAAGTTTTTTTTAGTTATGAGGGTATACTTTGAAAAAGCTAGATCAAAAAATTCATGGAAAGGATTTGTAAATGATCCATTTTTAGATGGATCTAATGACATTAAAAAAGGAATTGAATTAACTAGAAAACTATTAATTGAAATTACTAAATTGAATATTCCAATAGCTTGTGAAATATTAGATATAAATATATTTAATTATTTTGATGATTTAATAACTTGGGGATTTATTGGAGCTAGAACTGTAGAGTCTCAAAGTCATAGACAATTAGCTTCATCCATGCCTTTTGTTGTTGGATTTAAAAATCCAACTAGTGGAGATATTTCAAAAGCTAAAAATGCTGTTGATATTTCAAAAAATCAAAATACATTTATCAAAACAGATGAAAACTCAAAACTTTCAATTTTTAAATCCCAAGGTAATTTATATTCTCATATAGTTTTAAGAGGAAGTGACAGAGAAAGTAATTATAAAATGTTAGAAAATATTGAAAATTATAAAGTAATGGTCGATGCATCTCATGGAAACTCTAATAAAGACTATAAAAAACAAATAGATGTTTTTAATTATGTGATTTCTAAAACCAATAATCAAAATTTAATAGGAATAATGCTAGAGAGTAATCTAGAAGAAAGAAATCAAAAATTAGATTTTTTGAATTTAAGATTTGGGATATCTGTTACAGATGAATGTTTAAGTTTTTTAGAAACAAAAAAAATAATCTTATCTTCTTATAAAAAATCATCTAATAACACTTACATCTAAATCTATTTCTTTAATATCTTTATGTTCGTTGATATCGATGAGTGGTTTGTAAAATTGATGCTTCCACTCTTCAACTAATTCTTTATCTTCATTTATTACTTCAACTTTATAAGTTAAGATCTTTGTTTCTTTTCCATCAATGGTATTAAACTTAAAAATTTGATATCCTCTTTTTCTATCAATTTTTTTTACAAAAACATTTTGTTTGTTATCCCAAAATCTAACTGTTACAATCATTGTTAAATTTTCTCTAAACATACTAAGAGGAAAATCCCAACTAACAGATAATTTTTGTCCACTTGGAGGATTTAATAAATTAGGATCCGGTGTATTTACATGATAGGATGCTAAATCTGCTATATCCATTTTTTCATGTTGAACATATAAATGATCTTTATAACATGAGCTTAAAACAAAAAAAGCTATAATTAAGATGTACTTTTTCACAAATATATTTTAATCTTTTATTAAAATACTATCACTATTAGTTTTTTAGTTCTATGGATATCAAAGATCAAAGTGTAATATCTGTTTGTTTTTCAGATGATAGAAAACAAGTTTTATTAATAAAAAGAAGAGATGTCCCTGTTTGGGTACTGCCAGGTGGTGCTATAGAAGAAAATGAATCTTTTGAAGAAGCATGCGAAAGAGAAACTTTTGAAGAGACCGGGTATCAAGTTAAAATTTTAAAAAAAGTAGCTGAATATACTCCTATTAATAAGCTTTCAAAATATACTCATTTTTATGAGTGTCAAATAATTTCTGGAAAAGCAAAAATTACAGATGAATCAAAAGATATTAAATTTTTTAATATAGATAACCTTCCTAAAAGACTCCCTCCCCCATATCCTTATTGGATTGAAGATGCTTTTTTAAATAAAAAATTTATTATTAAAAAAAAGATTTTCTCTGTAAATTACAGATCTTTAATTTTAAATCTTCTAAAGCATCCAATTTTAGTAATTAGATTTTTACTTACTAAAATAGGGCTTACTATCAATACATAATTTAATAAATAATTAAATTATTTAAATTGTTAATTAATTCCTTATTATTGAATCTTTTTCATAAATTATATATAATTATATAATACTTAGTTAATTATTAATAATAGATAATGCAAATATAAGGTAGTAATTATGTCAGGATTTTTAAGTTCTATAAGAAATTTATTTGGGGGAACACAAACTCCCCAGGTGCAAGATGATTTAACAGATCCAGCAGCAGTAGCAGGAGTCGCTCAAAACACAACTTTAGAAAAAACAGAAAGAGCGGCTGAAGAAGTTATTAGAAGAGTGCCATCTGAAGCTGAAGCTAGTGATTCAGGTGATGAGGTATTTTATGAGGCTGTTGAATCCCCTCCTCAATCCCCTAGATATCAAGGAAGCTCTGCTTCAGAAGGGTCTAGTGTTCTATCATCTTTAGATAATGTAATGCCACCCCCTCCTGGATTTGTTTTAGCAGACCAATCATATAGAGATGAAATCAAAGACTTTTTAAGTGAATTGCCAAACTTAAACGATGAAAATAGACAAAAGCTTACTGACTTATACATTAAATATAGAGACCTTTATAAAGAATATATTGATATTGATGATGAAGATGAGCAAATAATCACTCCAAAACAGTTATTTGATCTAATTATTTCTTTAGATGAAAGGCTTGAACTATCAAAAATTCAACTCCCTATTGAAAAAAGAAATATAACAAAAGAAGAAGCAGATAATATATTAGATCATATTGTTTACAATTCTTTAAGATATAGAAAAGAATATACAGATAAAACTCCTGAAAACTCTCAAGACAGACAAAAAATTCTTCAAGAAGTTACAGAGCATTTAAATAACTATTATGATGTTGCATATGAAGAATATAAAGAGCAAAGAAAATTATTTATAAATATAATTAATAATATTCTATTAAAAGATCCATCTTTAAAAGAAATAACTTTAGAAAAATTCAAAGCACATGATTTAAATCCTGATCAGATTGATGAAAAAGTAAGTAACGAACTTCTTTTAGAAATAATTGAAAAAGTAGTTATTGATACGTTTGAAGAATTAAAGCATTGTGATTTAGATTCGCAAAAAACAATGCTTAGAAAAATAATGGAAATTCAACGAGAATTTTTAAAATATAGAATAGCTAGTAAAGAACATAGAGAATATTTAAAAGGTTTTGAAAATGAAGATGTTCAAGGATACTTTGCAGATAAACTTGAAGAGTTACAAAGTTTAAGATCGCAGTATGTTTATCAAGAATTTGATAGATTTGATGAGAATAAACTTAACGTATCTGAGGATTTTAAATTAAAAAGTGAAGAAGAAATAGTCTTTGAAAAAGAAGCCGGAGAAAAAACTCCATTAGTTGAAAGCTTCAATCATTATCAAGCATCATTTGATAAAGTAGTAGAAACAATATTAGAAAAAATACAAGCAAAATCTTCAAGATTAGAAACAGTGAAAGAAAAAGAACTTGATGAAGACTTAATAATCAGACAAAGATTATTACAAGCTGTCACTATTTTAAAAAACCTTGAAAAAGATGCATTATTACAATCAGCTATTGCTGAAGCAGCTAAGGAATATGGTATTGAGAGTTTTGATAAAATAGAAACTCAAAAGCTTAAAAATGAAGATTTAATAAGAATAATATCTTCAGTTTTTTTAAAATTACTAAAAATTACCAATGAAAAATTAAAACAAGAATCTACTCAAATGGGAGTTAAAACAATTCTTAAAAATCAAACTATCCCAAACATTGAAAAATTAATCGAAACATTAGACTTAGAAAAAACAACAAATCTTAATAAAGATTCGACACAAGTTAAAAAAACAGATGAGTTAAAGTCATTGTTAGAAATGCTTAAAAAAAGTTATATAAAAAAAATAGCTTATTAACATTTTATAAGTTTTAGAAAATTTTTATTTTTTTTAAAATTAATTTATTTACAATTAGATTTTTGTATACTTAAAAAAGCATGTTTAATGAAAAATAATTACTGTCCTTGCCATAGTAAAAAATTATATAAAAATTGCTGCAAAACTTATCATGAAGGGACTTTAGCAAAAAATGCACTTCAACTAATGAGATCTAGATATTCAGCTTATGCATTAAATTTAGTCGATTATATTATTAAAACAACATCTTTAGAGAACCCTTCATATAAAGTAGATCTAAAAAAATTCTCAGAAGAAGTTTTAGAATTTTGCTTGAAAACTAAATTTGAAGATTTAAAAATTTTAGATTTTTTTGAGAAAGAAAATTTTGCTACAGTGACTTTTAAGGCTTACCTTTTTCAAAACAATCAAGATATTTCGTTTGTAGAAAAAAGCTATTTTGAAAAAGTTAATAATAGATGGCTTTATAAATATGGTGAAATTATTAAAGACATCCCTTTTTAAAAATTTAATTAAGAATTTTTATATAAAACTAATACTAAATTAAACCATCTCTAAAGCATTAGAAGTGCCTATTCTAGAAGCTCCAGCTGTTATCATAAGCTCTGCCTCCTTTAATGTTTTTATTCCACCTGATGCTTTTACGCCCATTTGTCCATTTACTATTTTTTGAAGTAAAAATACATCTTGCACATTAGCTCCAGCTTCCGCAAAACCAGTTGATGTTTTTACAAATTTAGCTTTTGCTATTTTAGAAAGTGCGCAAGCTATTATTTTCTCATCATAGTTTAAATAACAAGTCTCTATTATAACTTTAACAGGGATAGAAGATGCATTTTCTACAACTTCTTTTATACCTTTATATACTTTGTTATAATCTTTATCTTTTAATGCAAGCACATCAATTACCATATCTATTTCATCAGCACCTAGATCTTTTGCTATTTTTGCTTTTTTACCTTTTTCAATAGGATCACTATCCCCACTTGGAAAGTCAATTACCGTTATGATTTTTGTTTTATTATCTTTTAAGTATTCTTTTGCTTTTTTTATATATTCTGGATAGATGCATATCCCAAAAAAATTATGTTTGATTGCATCTAAACATAGTTTTTTAATGTCTTCATCTTTTAGGTTTTTTTTTAAAAGTGTATATTCTAAATACTTTGATATATTGTCCACTGTCAAACCATTTTTTTAGGATCTACTATAGCATCAAATGTTTTTTCATCTATAAAATTTAATTTAATAGAGGCCTCTTTTAGTGATATTTCTTCACTATTAGCTAAATTTACAATTTTAGCTGTTTTATCATATCCAATTTTTTTACTAAGAGCAGTAGATAGCATAAGTGAGTTGTTCAAGTTTTTTTCAATTTGTTTTATGTTTGGTATAATTTTTAAAAGTAAGTTATTTAAAAAGCTATCCATCATTTCGCTTAAAAGATTGATAGAATCTAACAAAGAATAAATCATTAAGGGTCTGTTTGTATTTAATTGAAAATGAGAAGTAGAATTACAAAGGGTGATAGCAAGATCGTTAGACATTACTTTAATAGATACCATACGAAGAGCTTCTAATTGCGTTGGATTTATTTTACCAGGCATTATAGAGGAACCTGGTTCATTTTTTGGAAGTATTAGTTCATTTAATCCAGCTCTTGGTCCTGATGCTAAAAATGATAAATCATTTGATAGTTTCATGAAAATAGTTGAGAGAGTTTTTAAACAAGCACTTACTTGAACTATTTCATCATTAGAGGAAATAGATGAAAAAAAGTTTTTAGATACTTTAAAGTTTTCTTTTGTAATATTTGAGATTTCATCTATTACTAGCTTTGAAAAATTTTTATGAGAATTTATACCAGTACCAACTGCTGTAGCTCCAAGTGGTAAGTACTTTAATTTTTCTAAAAAAAAATCAATATCATTTGTTATGTTTTCAATCTGAGATCTATAAGAAGATAGCTCTTGAGAAAGTTTAATGGGAACTGCATCCATCAAATGAGTTCTAGCTATTTTTATAATATTTTCAAACTCTTTTTCTTTTATTAAAAAACCCTTAATTAAATTTTTTAAAGAAACAAGTAGTTTGTTTTTTATTAGAAAATACGAAGAAATATGCATAGCTGATGGAAAAGTATCGTTAGAAGATTGCGATAAATTAACATCATCATTTGGATGAAGAGGGATTTTAGATCCAAGTATATTTTTTGTTTTTATAGAAGCAATATTTGCTATCACTTCATTTACATTCATATTTGTATGAGTGCCAGATCCTGTTTGAAAAATCCTAAGAGGAAAATGATCATCATATTTTTTATCTAAAATCTCATTTGCTATTTCAACTATTAAATCTTTTTTTTCTTCAGATAAAAGATTTAATTTATAATTTGCTATAGCTGACGCTTTTTTTATTATTGCAAAAGAATGAATAATGTCTATTGGCATAATATTACCAATAGACATTAAATTTTTGGATCTTTGTGTTATAGATCCATAAAATTTATCATCATCTATCTCTATTACACCTAGACTATCTTCTTCTTTTCTTTTCATGGCTTTTATAAAAGAAGCAATGCAAAAACAAATGCAAAAAGTGCAAAAGATTCAATTATGCCAAGAGATGCTAAACATTTTCCAAAAATAGCTGGTTGTTTTGCTGATGCTTGGATTGCTGTAGCTGCAGCTTTTCCTTGATAAATTGCAGATAGCATTATAGCAAGCCCCGCAAAAATAGCGATACCTACAGCTGACATTTGAGATACTGTATTTGCTTTTAGAGCATTTCTCATAAGGATCATTAATACAAATCCATAAATAGACTGAGAAGATGGCATTGCAGAAATACCAATATATTTACCATGACCTTCATCTACGTGGGTCATAACACCATGAGATGCCATACCAGCGATACCGCATCCAATTGCGCTACCAATACATCCAAGACCTAAAACAATCCCTGGACCAAACATTAAAAAATCCATAAAAATTCCTCTCTTTTATTTTAATAATTTTAAAGGGTTAAATAATTTACCATCACCAATAAATGAATAGTGATACCATTCAATAAAATTCAAACGAAGTCCATGTATAACTCCCCCCATTATTGCAAGAAGCACATTTATTGCGTGACCAAATATTACTATTATAAATCCAAATTTCAGCCCAACGCTTACACCAAGTGAATTAAAAGTATTTGCCATTATCATACCGGCTAAACCAAGAGCATATAAACGTAGATAACTCATTACATCTGAAAATATTTGAATTACATTTGTTATTTCAAAAATACCTAAAATCTTTTTTCTAAAAATTGCAATAGAGACAGCTAATATAATTCCAGAAAAAGTTAAATATTTACCTATGAAAAAAGCGTTTTGTTTAGAAATAACATTTAAAAAATTAAAAATTGAAGTTGCATCTAACATTTTTGGGAAAAATAAATATCCACCAATTAAAAAAACTACCCATCCAATATTTGCTAAATTTCTTTTTGTATATCTTAAAAGAGAAAGTGCTAAATGAATAACTCCGGCTAGTATTGAAAGCTCTAATAAAATATTGTCTTTAAAAACATCTAGAGCTTCAAATTTTTCGCTTCCATCTTGCATTTTTTTAGCTTTCATTAAAAATTCCTTGCCAGTTTTAGAATTTCTAATAGAAGGGTATTTTTTAATATAAATATCATATACATCATCTTTTTTATTTAAATGATAGCTAGCTTTTTTAGATGCTAGATAATTTAAAAAAATCTTTTTAGAAATTGGTTTTTTATAATTTAAATCCATGCCAAAAAAAGAACCTGTTAACACACCGTATGCCATACACGCAGTGGATAGAATAAAAACAAGTTTTGTAAATCTCTTTAGTAGTGGTTTTTTATTTTTAATTTTAAATTTTAAAAATAAAAATATTAAAAAATATATAAGACCATACCCAGCGTCAGATACAATCATTGCAAAAAATATAACAAATGCTACTAAAACCCACATTGATGGATCTGCATCTTCAAAAGACGGGGTATCATAAATATTTACAAGATCCTCTCCAACTTTTGAAAACCCTTTGTTTTCTAAATAAGTTGGAACTCTATCATTTTTTTCTATTGAGATTTCAGAAAAATCTACCATCATTTTTTTAGTTAAAATTTTAAGCTCTTCAATTTTATTTTCAGGAATAAAAGCTTCTATTGTAAAAAGCTTATCTTCTGCTTTAGATAAACTTTTATTTTTACTTATATCTAAATTATAAATGTTAAGTTCATGGAGTAGATTATTTTTTAAATGATCTAAATATTTAGCTAAATCTTTTAGTTCTTTTATTAAATTTTCTTCTCTTAGTGTTATTACAGATAGTTTATCTTTAAGAGCATCTAAAGATACATCTATTGTAATTTCAATCATTTTAGGATAGTTTTTTTTCTCTTTATTTATTGCTACAAAATAATCTAATTCAAATTGTGAGCCTATGTAGATAAGCTCTGGATCTAATTTTAATTTTTCTCTTTTAGAACTTTTAATACATAAAAATTGAAATAACCTATGCGATTTATCTTCTATTTCATTTAAGTATTCTTTATTAAAAGAACCAAAAGGAGTAATTCTTTGTATTTCTGATAATAAATATCTTTTTTCTTCTTCAATTTCTTCTATTAATTGCTCTACTTCAAGTGTTTTTTTTACTACAACTTTACTAGAGGTTTTATTTTTAGTTTGCTCTATTACAGGTTGTTTTTTTAAGATTTTTATAGCAGAGATATAATCCTTAATATTTTCAGATAATATATTTATTTTTTTCTTTTTTGAAATAAATTCAATAAATCCTTTTTCTTGAGCAGTTTTAAAAAAAACATCCAATTGGTCTTTTATTCCGTAAATTAAAAATTTTTTAACATTTATTATCATAGTTTTTGCTTTGCTTTTTCAATTTTTAGTTTTGCAACTTTAGCTTGAGATATAGCTGCAAGCTCCTGATCCGATAAAAAAATCTTTATTTTTTTTATATTCTTTAAAGTTTTAGGAATTAATATTTTTTCAAATAAATTAACTCTTATAGACACATCAATTAATTCTTTTTTTAGAGCCCTATATTTTTCTTTTTCAATATTTATTTTTTCTTTTAATTCTATTAACTCTTTTAATTTTTCAATTATGCTGTCTGTCCAAGGTGATGAATCAAATAAAAAATAATCTAACTTAGAAAAAAGTATTTTTTGAAATTTAGCAAGTTCTACTCCAGCTATATTTTCATATGTTTTATCAATATGCTTAATCTCTAAATATTTAGTTGGATCTATTTCGAAATCTAATGACAAAAGATGGCTATATTCATATATTTCTTCTTTTTTTTTATTAAAAGAATCCAATAGTGTATTTATTTGTGCTTTTGAATTATTTACTTCTACTTGAAGAAGAGTTTTTTTTAATTGAAGCGTTGGCAAGTAATTATTGAGCTGCTTCAATAAAAGTTCTTGGGATCTAAGCCCATTTTTTGTCATTTTAAAATCAGCCATAAACTTTCTCTTTAGGCCAGTATTTATCAACAAAATCTTTTTTCATAGAAACTTCCTTAGAGGTAAAGCAATCTGATAAAATTGTCCATCCAAGATCTAAGGCTTCTTCAATAGGTATATTTACAGATAAATTCATCATTCTTTTTTCAAAAAGTTCATTATATCTTAAAAGTTTTTCATCCCAAGCAGATAATTTAAAACCCATTGATTGTCTTTCTTTTGCTTTTTTAGAATCTGCAAATAATCTAATCATAGTATTTGCAAGATCAGAATGATCTTCTCTTGTAACTTTTCCAATCACATTTTGTTTTAATCTAGAAAGTGATCCAAATGGATCTATATATCCATCATGCAAATAAAACTGTCCTTCTGTAATATATCCCGTATTATCAGGGATTGGATGCGTTACATCCCCTCCTGGCATCGTCGTAACTGATACTATTGTAATAGAACCTCCCCCTTCAATATCAACTGCTTTTTCATATCTTGCAGCTAACTCTGAGTATAAAGACCCTGGATAGCCTCTATTTGAAGGTATTTGATCCATTGTAATAGAAATCTCTTTGATAGCATCCGCATAAGCGCTCATGTCTGTTAAAAGAACTAAAACGTCTTTTCCTTCTATTGCAAATTTTTCAGCAGTTGCTAGCGCCATATCAGGAACTAGTAAACATTCAACAACAGGATCTGTTGCCTTATGTATGAAAAGAATTGTTTTATCTAAAACACCAGAGCTTTGAGCGTTATCAACAAACTTTATATAATCATCGAATCTAAGTCCCATACCGCCAATAATTACACAACTTGCATCCGTTTGATTTGCGATTCTCATTAATAGTTCATTGTAAGGTTCGCCTGGAATTGAAAAAATTGGTATTTTTTGTGATTTTACAAGACAGTTGAAAACATCAATCATAGGAATATTAGTTCTAATTATATCTCTTGGAATAATTCTTTTAACAGGATTGAATGATGGGGTATTTATATTTATTTTCTCCCCTAGAATTTCCGGACCTCCATCTATTGGCTCTCCACTTCCAGATAAACATCTACCAAGCAAAGAATCACTAAATGTAGCTTGCATCTCTCTATTTAAAAAAGTTACTTTGTCCCCTGTTGAAATACCCCTCAGGCTTTCAAAAACTTGAATAGTTACAATATCTTCATCTATTTTTAAAACGGTGCCATTGGTATGAGAACCATTAGATTTATAAATTTTTACAAGTTCATTGAGTCCTACGTTTTCTGCTCTAACAGAAATTAAACTTCCTCTCATATCTAAAATGCGATCAAAAACCTTAATCATACATTAGCCTTCTTAGTATAAATTTTATCTTTAATTATTTTATAAGTTTCTTTGTAAGCAGATGTTTCAAAATCTATATAATTTAAATTTTTAATATCATTTTGAAGATCTAAGAAAAAAGATCTAGCTTCATCATGCATAGTAAATGAAAAGTTAAAAGCAAATATTTCACAAAGCAGGGAAAAAAGTTCAATTTGTCTATTTATTGGACAGTAAGTATCTACTTTATCAAATGAATTTTGTTGCAGATAACAATTATCAAAAAGTTCTGATTTTAAATAAGTTATCATATCATTAATCGATATACCCTCTTCTCCTACAACTTCCATCCTTTTTAAAATATCATCGCCTTCTTTAATAAATCTTTTAGTCATATTTATTTTCCCTAAAAAATCATCTAATTTTTCATTTAATGTTTTAGATGCAGTTACCAAATATTTCGTCCAAGAGATTAATGGATCTATTGCAGGATATCTTCTAGCATCTGATCTTTGTCTTGAAAGTCCCCAAAATGCCCCAACAACAGCAAGCGTTGCTTGAGTTACTGGTTCTTCAAAATTCCCACCAGCAGGTGATACAGCTCCACCTATTGTTAAAGATCCTGTTTTATTATTTTTTAATTTAAGAGTTCCAGCTCTTTCATAAAAAGATGCTATTCTAGATGCTAGATATGCTGGAAAAGCTTCTTCTCCTGGTATTTCTTCTAATCTACCAGACATCTCTCTCATAGCTTGAGCCCATCTTGACGTAGAATCTGCTAAAACTAAAACATTAAGCCCCATTTGTCTATAATATTCAGCTATTGTAACAGCCATATATACAGATGCTTCTCTTGCAGCTACTGGCATAGAAGAAGTATTGCAAATAATTACTGTTCTATTAATTAAAGGCTCATTGGTTTTATTATCTATTAAAGCAGGGAAATCTCTTAAAATTTCTACCACTTCACCAGCTCTTTCTCCACATGCAGCTACAATTACTATATCTACATCGCTATATTTAGCTAAGTGATGTTGCAAAACTGTTTTCCCGGCACCAAATGGACCTGGAGTACAAAAAGTAGATCCTTTTAAAATAGGAAATTGGGTATCTAATATTCTCATCCCTGTTACCAGCATTTCTGTTGGTATAGTTTTTTTACCTTCCATTAATCCATTTTTTACAGGCCATTTTTGTAGCATTGTAAATTCATATTCCCTGCCTTCTTCATCTTTAGCTTTAGCTATTACCTCTTCTATTGTATAACTACCAGATTCTTTAACATATGTGATTGTAAACTTTTGTATATATTTAAATGGAACCATAATTTGATGGTTAAAATGACTCTCAGTAACTTCTCCTAAAGTATCACCTTTGAAAACAATATCATTTATTTTAACTTTTGGAGTGTAGTTCCATTTTTTTGTTCTATCAAGTGGTGGTATGTACAATCCTCTAGATAAAAAATAACCTGAATTTTTAGCTATTTTTTCAAGTGGGTTTTGAAGACCATCGAATATTGAAGTAATAAGACCTGGACCTAATTCTGCTTCTAATAAATGACCTAAAAATTCAACAGGTGTATTTAATTTGACTCCTTTTGTATCTTCAAAAACTTGAACTTTTGCAATAAAACCATTAATTTCTATAACTTCAGCAGAAAAAGATTTATCATCTACTTGAATAAAACAAACTTCTCCTTGGCAGATATTTCCTTCAAATTCAACATGTAAAAGATTTCCAAATGCTTTTTTTACATAACCTATTGCTTTATTATTTTTCATATTTTCATCCTTCAATTAATGAGTCTAATTTCTCTTTGCCTTTTTCTACATTTAAACTTTGATAATCTTCTATTAATAAAAGCTGCGCAAAATATGCAAGTATTTGATCAATTGTAAATGGTTTATCATCCATCATCTTATCAATTTCATTAAACTGATATTGCAAAAGCAAAAAATGTAAATTTTTAGGGTCGTTTTTATTATTCAAATATATTTTTTTTAACTCTTCATATTCCATTGGCACTTGTAATTCAGGGCTATCTTTTTGTGCTAAAATATATTCTACAAAATTACTTGTTAAATCTTCGAATTCCAGCTCTTTTACAATATCCTTATTTAAATTTTTAGCTCTAAGAGCAGTTAAAATTAATCGGTACTCTCGAATAAATGAAAAATATTTTTTTAAAAATCCATTTGAATTATTTATTACATAATTAAAAAAATTAGCAGTTAAGTAGCAAAAGTTTTTAAGTCTTGCTTCACTACTTTCATATTTTTGCATATATTCAAATACAAAATCATATAAGACATCTTGAATTAACATTTGATCTTTTAATTCATTTTCATTTAAATTTCCTCTATGATCAATCTCTTTATTTTGCCATATTTTCCTTAAATTCATAATATCTATAAAAGTTCGAAAAGCATTTATTTTATTCAGATCAGATTGAGATAAATTTAATTCAAGGAGTCTTATTACTTCATCGAATATAATATCCGCTCTTTGAGTAAATGAAAGTTTTGGAAGGGATGTTATTACAAAATAATACTTAAACATAATTAAACATTAAAAATTTTTTCTCTAAAATCAGATCTAATATAATTGGCAATAAGTTCTTTTAAAGCTTTATTAGACATATCTATTGTAATTTCATTTTCATGAAGTTTAATTTTAGCTCCTCCTTCAAAGTCAGACAATATTACTTCTTTTTCTCTCAACTTATCTTTGATATGCGCTATTAAAAAATCATTTACAGCTTTAGGATTGGTGTATTTTGGGATATATGCAGAAATATCTACATCCAAACCTTCTTCTTCAATTATTTTAATAATTATATTGATTAAATTAGCTATGATTTTTGGCTCTTTAGTATTTTCAATAATTAGATCTTTTAGATTTTTATTAAAAAGTTCTTTTTCAATTTTTTGCTTTAAATCATCAAAACCTTGCCTTGCTGCTAAATTCAAAGCAGAATCAAATATCTTCTTTTCTTTTTCTATTTCTTTTTTAGCATCATTTATAATTTTTTCACTTTCAATATTTGCTTTTTTAATAATACTTTTCGACTCTATTTTAGCATTTTCAATAATCTTTAAAGCTTGTTGCTTTGCTGGATCTAAAGTCTCTTTTTTTATTACATCGCAAATTTTTTGAATCTTATCATCCCCTTTTAGCAAATCTTTCATAAAATCCTTAAATTATTATATTGATAACTGCCTCATTATACATAATAACTATATTAAATGAAAACTCTATTGAAATGAAAGAATCAAAAAAAAAATTGAAAAATAACTTTGCAAAAAACTTTTTTTCTAATAAATTATTGAATAAAAAAAAATAAGCTTATGAAAAAAATTATTTCAACTTTTTTAATTTCAACTTTTTTAGTCTTTTCTCCAACAAATTTAAAAGCTGATGAATCTACTAGATTAAAAGCTGATGCTGCAGCTGCTGGATCTTTTAATGCTACAGCATGGTCTATGGTATTTTGGGGAGTTGTTTTAGTAACTTCAATGGCACTTGCTGCAATTTTTATAAATTCATCAGGCCATCAAGATAGTAAATCGTGAAATTCTTTTTACTATTTTTATTTTTTATAACATCCTTTTTTGCAAATGAAAAATATGCTTATTTTATCGAACCTAAAGATTATCAAATAGTCAATCCCAATGCTTATACAAAACATGTAAAAATTGGTTTTATAAAAAAATCTCTTAGTTCTTTTTCAAATTCAATAAATTTAGCAACCCAAGAAACCTCTTTAAATATTGATGAATATAGTAAAGAAGTAGAAAGAACGATTAATCAAGATGAAAATTCTAAATGGTCAAAAATAGGCTTTTTTAAAACTAAAAATTACAGTGTATATCTTGCTAAAATTGAAAAGTTAACAAAATTTGGGAATGTTCAAATGCTTCAAATGTATTACATAGAAAATAACTTTGCCTATGTAATTACAGCCGCTAGCTTAAAAGAAAATTTTTTAAAAAATTTGAAAATATTTAAAGAAGTAATTGAATCTTTTGAAATATCTGATGATATATTTTCTTTTCTTCATTCTTCTCAAAGTGAAGATATAAAAAAAGAATACTTTGATTGTATTAAAATAAATAAAGATAAAAATAAAAAATTTATATATAAAAATTTAAAAGAATTTGAAAAGATAATCTCTAAAAAGAAATTTAGACTATCGAATCATTTCAAATTCATGCTTTTAAAAGATTTATCAAATAAACTTTTGAAAACTCTTTAAAAAAAAAATATAAATTTTGTAGTATCTATATCTTCTTTAAAAAAAGGACTGGTTATGAAAAAAAAATTAACTGTTTTACTTACTTGCTTTAGTATTTTATTTAGCAATTTATGTTTTGCCGAATCTAAAGAGGTTCCTGCCGCAAAAGAATCCTCTTCAGCTATGGAAGAAAAAAACTGGCAACCTTGGGCTGTAGCTTTTGTTACTATTGCAATAGCAGCTGTTGGAATCACACTTCTAGTAATAGATGATTAAATATATTATTTTTATTTTTGTATTATTTAATTTTGATCTATTTTCAGATTTCAAAAAAATTGATCTTATAAATAGCATAAAAAATTATAATTCAAAAAAAATAATCTATGAATTAGATGATTACAACATAAAGGCAAAACTAGAAATTATTTATTTAAATAACAAAGTTAATGCCTTTATAAAGTTACTTTCCAATAAAGTAGATAAAAAAATTGATGAAATTAATATTTCTTTAAAAACTAGTGATAATAGCACTTCTAGTTTATGCAAAGTTTTTATGGGATCTCAAGTTATAAAACTAGATGAAAAACTTACTAATTTTCTACTTTCATCTTTAGAAGAAAATGCAAATTTAAATATTACTTTTTTAAATTTTGAAATTAATCTAAAAAATCAAAAAATAAATAAATTTAAAAATAGTTTTTTTGATAAAATGATTAGCTTAATAGATTTTAAATTTAAAGGATAAAAAATGCCCCAAAATACCAATGCATTAGATGAACTAAAAAAACACACAACAATAGTAGCTGACACTTCTGATTTCAACCAAATAGATAAATACAAACCACAAGACGCAACAACAAATCCTTCTTTGATATTAAAAGCTTCTAAAATAGAAGATTATTCTCATCTAATTGATGAAGCTATCACCTTTGCTAAAAAAAGTAATGGAGGAGATTTAATAACAAACATCTTAAATAGGATATTTGTAAATTTTGCAAAAGAAATCCTTAAAATCATTCCAGGAAGAGTATCTATTGAAGTAGATGCTAGAGCATCTTTTGATACTAACAAAAGTCTTGAAATAGCAAGACATTTTATAGATCTTTTTAAAAAAGAAAAAATATCAAAAGATAGAATCTTAATAAAACTAGCTTCTACCTATGAATGCATAAACGCCTGTGAAGTTTTAGAAAAAGAAGGTATTCATTGTAATATGACACTTCTTTTTTCGATTGAACAAGCTGCTATGGCAGCTGAGAAAAAAGCTACTTTAATATCTCCTTTTGTTGGAAGAATTTTAGATTGGTATAAAAAAGAAAAAAATATTTCGTCATTTAAACCTACTGAAGATCCCGGCGTAATATCTGTAAAAAACATTTATAATTATTATAAAAAGTTTGATTATTCAACTTCTATTATGGGAGCTAGCTTTAGAAATATTGATGAAATATTAGAACTAGCAGGTTGTGATTTTTTAACTATTGCACCTAATTTATTAAATGAACTTGAAAATTTAAAAAAACCAATTGAAAAGAAATTAGATAAAAAAGATTTTAAAAATTTAGATATTAAAAAACTTAATTTAAACGAGAACACTTTTAGATTTTTACTAAATGAAAACGCAATGGCAACTGAAAAGTTAGCAGAGGGAATTAGAAACTTTTCAAAAGATTTAGTTTTATTAGAAGAGTTAATAAAACAAAAACTATAAAATTTATTTAATCTTTTGAATTAGTAAGTTAAATTCTTTTAAATGTTTATTTAATCTTTCATATATCATTGTCTCTTCAGTTTTATTTATTTTTCCTTTTTGCTCACATCTTTTGAGATCCAATTTTGCTATTTCAATATTTTTACAGACTTCGAATATTTCTTTTAATAAAGGAATTCTTTCATATGCTTTTGGGAAATTCTTATAAAAAATAAAAAAATCTAATTTTTCTTCTTGGCTTTTACATTTTTTAATTTCAGGAAATAATATATTTCTGGCTAAATGATAGATATCTAATGAAGTTTTTAAAACATAGTTTGTTTTATCTACATCTCGAATCTCTTTTTCAAATTTCAACTTATCTTCCTTAACTATAAAGCCATTTTTTTCAGCTAATAAATATAATTTTGCTTTAGAAACTCTTTTAGGAAATCTCACATAAAATCTATCTTCAAGCTCAGTTTTTAGATCTTTTGGAGTTTTTGCATAAATTATTCCATAATCAGCTCCAAATTCTTTAAGATGTCTATCGCTAAATAGTAACAAATCATCTATGTCCAAATCAATTTCAAGCTCATATTTAATCCTTCTTTGAATGACAATACAAAAACTTAATTTGGAGAAAGAAGCTATTTTTTCATCTAAATATGCTCTTAGAGATTCCAATGATTCGTAATCTTCATATATGTCTTCAACGCTTACACCTTTAGCTTTTAATAATTCAATCATTTTATTTACATCATCTATTGCATCATCATAATATCCATCTATACCTGGCATTATTTCTTTTTCAATTTCTATTATTCCTTCCTGGCTAACTTTTATTCTGAAAGATATATTTTGATCTTCAGCATAATTTTTAATAAATTCATTAAATATTTTTTTTAAAATTCTTAAAAATTCTTCAATATCAACTACCTTTTCTTTGCGAGCAATTTCTGAATCAATATGAACTAATATTTCACCCTGTGAAAAATCTACTTTTTCAAAAATATCTTTTATTTTAGTAAGAGTCACAGAAGTTGCATGAAAAGTTACCCCCCTAATTAAAGCCCTAGGATCCTGACCTTCCACTTTTTCTAAAATAGCTCTAACTATTTCAGGAGGCATTTCTCCATGAGCTACTGTCTCTGCTGGAGATGCGCTAGATGGAATTGTAGATCCTCTAGATGGAATTGTAGATCCTCTAGATGGAGTTGTTAATTCTCTACTTATTGGTCCTCTTAGAGAAAAAACAGTTGATGCCATAGTTATTTCCTTACAATCATATAATTAAAATTCATTATTATTAATAATAAAATTATAACATAATTTAATTATTAACTAAATTAATTATTTAAATATATTATATCGTTAATTATGCTGTTAATATTAAATAAGTTAAAAAAAAGAAAAAAAACAGACTTTAAAAAAAAATATTTTACAAAGTCTGTTTTTAAAATTTATATTATACGTTGGCTTCTTGAAGATCCGATACGCTCATATCATCATCAAAAGTAAATAGCTCTTCTTCTTTAGCTTCCATATCTCTAAATTTAGCAGTTTTTAAATGTGATTCAAATCCAGTACCACCAGGAATTATATGACCCATGATAAGATTTGATTTAAAGTCTCTTAGGTAATCGATGGCTCCATCTGTTGCAGCTCCAGTTAACACCTTAGTTGTTTCTTGGAAAGATGCTGCTGATACAAATGATTCCGAACCTAAAGATGCTTTAGTGATACCTAGTAAAACAGGTGCTGCTTGCGCTGGCTTTCCACCTTCATCTATTGTCTTTCTATTAGCTTTATGGAATACTTTTTTATCCACATCTTCTCCATATAAGAAAGTTGTATCACCTGGATCTGTAACTCTTACTTTTTGAAGCATTTGACGAACGATAATTTCTATGTGTTTATCGTTAATATCTACACCTTGAAGTCTATAAACTTCCTGCACTTCATTTACCAGATATTTTTGAAGCTCTCTAACACCACAAATATCTAATATCTCATGAGGTACAACAAGACCATCTGTTAACTGTTGACCTTTAACAACTATATCACCTTTTTGAACTATTAAGTGTTTTGTTAATGGAATTAGATGTTCTTCTTTCATTCCTGTTTGTTTGTCTATTACAACAACAATTTTTTTATTTTTTTGAACACCTTCAAAGTCTATTTCCCCATCAATTTTAGCAATTTCTGCAACTACTTTTGGTCTTCTAGCTTCAAATAATTCAGCTACTCTTGGAAGACCTCCAGTGATATCCTTTGTTTTAATTGCTTCTCTTGGAAGTTTTGCCAATACCTGTCCTGATTTAACAAAGTCACCTTCTCTTATTGATATAATAGCGCCAGATGGAATAGCATATGTGCCTATTAACTCTTTGCATTCTTTATCTAAAAATACAGAAATTTGTGGATGCAATTCCCCACGATATTGTTTAACTATTAATTCAACTTTATTTGTTTGTTTATTCACCTCTTTTTGTGTTGAAATACCTTCTACTAAATCTTCAAATTTAGCATATCCTTTTCTTTCACAAATAATTGGTGAACTATATTGTTCCCACTCGGCAATTTGAGTTTTCGCATTTACTTTAACTCCATTTTCAAAAAGAATTTTAGTTCCAAGTTCAATTGAAAATATTTGCAAAGGTTCAATTGATTTAGAATCTAAAAGTTTTTTATATTCTTCAATTGATCTACCCTCATCTTTTACAATATTTAGCGTTCCGTTTTTATTTAGAGCTAAGTAATTTCCCTCTTCATCTTGAACATATCTTAAATCTTTATAAATTAAGATACCCTCTTTATCTACTATAAGCCGAGGGCTTATACTTGCAGATGCGATACCACCAATGTGGAATGTTCTCATTGTAAGCTGTGTTCCTGGCTCACCAATTGATTGAGCTGCAATAATTCCAACAGCCTCTCCAAATCCTACCAATGTTCCAAGAGCTAAGTTATTGCCATAACATTTAGCGCAAATACCTCTAGAGGATTCACATGTTAAAGGAGATCTAACTTTTACTTTTTCTATTCCAGCATCATCTATGCTTTCTGCTTGTTTTATTGTTAATATATCCCCTGCCTTCGCTAGGTTTTTTGTTTTATCACCAGGAAGATATATATCTTCACAAATAGTTCTTCCAAATATTCTATCTTTTATAGCTAAAAGCTCTTCTTGACCTTGTTTTATAGAGCTAACTTCGATGCCATTTAATGTACCGCAATCAATTTCGGTTACAATTACATCTTGAGAAACGTCAACTAGTCTTCTTGTTAAATAACCGGAATCCGCAGTTTTTAATGCAGTATCGGCAAGACCTTTTCTAGCTCCGTGAGTAGATATAAAGTATTCAAGTACAGTCAATCCCTCTCTAAAGTTTGAAATAATTGGATATTCGATAATCTCACCAGATGGTTTAGCCATCAGACCTCTTAAAGCTCCTAGCTGTTTTACCTGAGATTTATTACCTCTAGCACCAGAGTCCATCATTAAGTAAAGTGGATTTAATTCACCTTCTCTTAAATTTGCTAATAATTTAAATAGGTCTTTTGAAACACTATCCGATACTTCAGTCCAAATAGAGATAATTTTAGATTTTCTCTCGTTTTCAGTTATAACACCATCTGCATATTGTTTTTTTACTTTAGCAACTTTTTTATAAGCCGCTTCTATCACTTTAGATTTATTTTGAGGAACAGTAACATCTGTTACACCCATAGAAAGTGCTGCTTTAGTAGCTTCGGCAAATCCTAGATTTTTCATATCATCTAAAAATCTAACAGTAGCTTCTAATCCAACTTTTTTATGACAATCTAAAACAAGCTCAGATAATCTTTTTTTACGTAGAACATAGTTTTGAAAACCTAGCTCTTTAGGAACTATAGTATTGAATACTACTCTTCCTGGTGTTGTTTCAATAATTCCTGAGTCTGTTAATAATTTGATTTTTTCATGAATAAAAATTCCTTTTCCAGTCTCATCTGTTTGGAATCTTTTATTTGTTATTCTTTTCTCATATCTGTTGTAACTAACAGCTGCATTAAGAGCTAAAAGAACTTCTTCTCTATCTTTAAATATTTTAATTTTTCTCTCTTCTTGATCAGGATGAGAGAAAGGATCTAACATCAAGTAATATAATCCTAAAATCATATCTTGAGAAGGAATAGTAACTGGTTTCCCAGAAGATGGCAGAAATATATTATCAGGTGCCATCATTAATAGTTTAGCTTCTAACTGTGCTTCTATAGACAGTGGTATATGCACAGCCATCTGATCCCCGTCAAAATCGGCGTTAAATGCTGTTGTTACAAGCGGGTGAATTCTAATAGCTTTTCCTTCGATTAACACAGGTTCAAAAGCTTGAATACCAAGTCTGTGTAATGTCGGAGCTCTGTTTAACAATACTGGATGACCTTTAATGATTTCATCTAAAACATCCCAAACTATAGGATCTTGTTTTTGAATCATCTTTTTAGCCGATCTTATGGTATACACATAATCTTGGTCTTTTAATTTTTTTACAATAAATGGCTCAAATAATTCTAAAGCCATTTGTTTTGGTATACCACATTGATTGAATTTTAAATCAGGTCCAATTACGATAACAGATCTTCCAGAATAATCTACCCTTTTTCCAAGAAGATTTTGTCTAAATCTTCCTTGCTTACCTTTAAGCATTTCTGATAAAGATTTAAGTGGTCTATTACCAGCTCCCATCACTGGATGTCCATGTCTACCATTATCAAACAATGCATCAACAGATTCTTGAAGCATTCTTTTTTCATTTCTAATAATTACATCTGGAGTTTTTAATTTTAAAATAGATTTCAATCTATTATTTCTATTGATAACTCTTCTATATAAATCATTTAAATCAGATGTTGCAAATCTTCCACCATCAAGCGGTACTAAAGGTCTTAAATCAGGTGGTATTACAGGCACTGCAGATAAAACCATCCATTCAGGATTATTAGGAGATGAGGTTAAACCCTCAACGATTTTAAGTCTCTTAGCAAGTTTTATTCTAGCTTGCATGGATTTAGTCTTTCTAAGCTTTTCTTTTAAATCTAATACTAACTGATTTAAATCTTCATTTTTCAATAAATCATAAATAGCTTCAGCTCCCATTTTAGCTACAAAAGCGTGTGGTCCATACTTTTCTTGAGCTTCTCTATATTCTGCATCATTTAAAAACTGCTTTCTTTCAAGTTCAGTTTCTTTAGGATCTGTTACTATATACTCTTCATAATATATTACTCTTTCTAGTCCAGATACTGATAGTCCTAAAATATTACCTATTTTTGATGGCATTGTTTTAAAAAACCAGATATGCACTACAGGAACAGCTAAATCTATATGAGCCATTCTCTCTCTTCTTACTTTAGATAAAGTAACTTCTACTCCACATCTATCACAAACAATACCTTTGTGTTTGATTTTTTTATATTTTCCGCAAGCACATTCCCAATCTCTTGTAGGTCCAAATATTTTCTCACAGAAAAGTCCACCTTTTTCAGGTTTGAAAGTTCTATAGTTTATAGTTTCAGGCTTTTTAATTTCACCTCGAGACCAAGTATTTCTAATAACATCTTCTGATGCTATTTTAATTGATAATTTATCAAACTTCGAATCTGTAAATTCCTCGCTTTCGTACATTGATTGTCTCCTAAGGTAATTTATTATTATTCATTTGCAGCTTCTGTCCTTACATCAAGACAAAGCCCTTTCATTTCATTCATAAGTACGTTAAATGATTCAGGTGTGCCAGCTACCAATTTATTATCCCCTTTAACTATGGATTCATAAATTCTAGTTCTACCAGCAACATCATCCGATTTAACTGTTAACATCTCTTGAAGTAAATGTGCAGCGCCATATGCTTCAAGCGCCCATACCTCCATCTCTCCAAATCTTTGACCTCCCCTTTGAGCTTTACCACCAAGTGGCTGCTGTGTAACTAGCGAATAAGGGCCAACAGATCTAGCATGAATTTTATCAGCAACCAAATGCGATAGTTTAAGCATGTAGATATATCCTACTACTACGTGATTGTCGAATCTTTCTCCTGTTCTGCCATCGTATAGAACAAATTTTCCATTTTCTGGTAAATTTTCTTTCTTTAACATTTCCCAAATTTTTTCTTCAGGGAATCCTTCGAACACAGGAGTTTTAATATAAATACCTGCTTTTTTAGCAGCAAAACCTAGATGAGTTTCCAAAAGTTGTCCCATATTCATCCTTGATGGTACACCTAGTGGATTTAAAATAATTTCAATGGTTTCACCATTTTCTAAATATGGCATATCCGCTATTGGAACGATTTTAGCAACAACACCTTTGTTACCATGCCTTCCAGCCATTTTATCCCCAACTTGAAGCTTTCTTTTTGTTGCAACATAGACTTTAACCTGTCTGATTACTCCAGGCTCTAAGTCTACATCACCTTTTTTCATATGTTCTACTTCAAGTTTATGCTTACTTAGTAAAATCATATGTAAATCATATGATTCACGAAGAATTTTTCTAAGCTCATCAAAAGTTTCATTCTCTTCCATTAGAAGGTTATCCATATCTTCACTTTCTAATTTCTCAATTAACTCTTGAGTAAAAAGTTGATCTTGATTGATGATAATTTCACCACTTTTTCTATGCATTATTGGTGATTGACATTTTTCATTTAAAAAAAGAGCTCCTAGCTTTTCATGTGTTTGCATTTGAATTTCTAATTCTTGAGTTTTGAATTCTTGATGAACATCTTTAATTCTAGATGCTTCTTCAACAAGTTCATCATCAGTTTTAGAAAGTCTATCTCTTCTCGAAAACACTTTAACATCCATTACAACACCTTCTGTTCCAGGAGGAGCTGTTAAGGACGCATCTTTCACGTCTGCTGCTTTTTCTCCAAAGATAGCTCTTAAAAGTCTTTCTTCAGGTGAAAGCTCAGTTTCTGTTTTAGGTGTAATTTTTCCAACTAAGATTGATCCTGATTTTACCTCAGCACCAATTCTAATAATTCCATCTTCTTTTAAATCAGCTAAAGCTTCTTCAGAAACATTTGGAATATCTCTTGTGATTTCCTCTTTCCCAAGTTTAGTATCTCTTGCCGTTAATTCAAATTCTTGTAAATAAATTGATGTGTATGTATCTTCTTTAATCAACTTTTCAGAGATAACAATCGCATCCTCATAGTTATAACCACACCATGGCATGAATGCTACAAGAACGTTTTTACCAAGGGCAAGCTCCCCATTTTCAGTAGCTGGACCATCTGCAATAACATCCCCTGCTTTAATCTTATCTCCAACTTGACAAATAGGAGTTTGGTTAATTGATGCACCTTGATTTGATCTAATGAACTTTCTAAGATTATATATTTTCTTATCGATCGGATTGTTTTTCGGTGCTATTACTATTTTAAATCCATCAACATAATCAATTACCCCATCCTCTGCGGCTATAACAACAGCACCTGAATCTCTTGCTGCTCTTCCTTCAAGTCCCGTTCCAACAATTGGAGCTTCAGGAATTAAAAGCGGAACGCCTTGGCGTTGCATATTAGAACCCATAAGAGCACGGTTAGCATCATCATGTTCTAAAAAAGGTATAAGACCTGCTACTATAGATACAAGTTGTTTTGGAGAAACGTCCATATGTGTGATTTTAGAGGTTTCAATCTCTAGTGATTCACCTTTATGTCTCGCCCAACATATGTCATTTGCGAACATATTAAATTCATCAAGTTCAGCTGATGCTTGAGCTATCACACAATCTTCTTCTAAATCTGCTGTCATATATTCAATTTCATCTGTAACCACCCCATCTTTTACTTTTCTATATGGAGTTTCAATAAAACCAAATTCATTAATTTTACCATATGATGAAAGGGATGTGATAAGACCGATATTTGGTCCCTCTGGAGTTTCAATTGGACAAAGTCTGCCATAGTGTGAAGAGTGAACATCTCTTACTTCAAATCCAGCTCTTTCTCTATTTAATCCACCAGGCCCTAAACATGAAAGTCTTCTTTTATGCGTAAGTTCAGATACTGGATTTTGTTGATCCATAAATTGTGATAATTGTGATCTACCAAAAAAGTCTTTTAATACTCCAGCTAAACCTTTAGCTGAAATAATTTTACCTGGAGTCATAGTATCTGATGAGAAATCAAATAGATTCATTCTCTCTTTAACTATTTTTTCCATTCTAGCTAAACCAATTCTACATTGATTTTGAACTAATTCACCAACAGATCTAATTCTTCTGTTTCCTAAATGATCGATATCATCTATAGATGCTGTCTCATCTCTTTTCTTTAGTCTTATTAAATATTTAACAGCTTCAATAACATCTTCTTTTCTAAGTGTTACCGTTTCTAATGTTTCATCATTAATTTCAAATGAAAGCTTTTTATTTAATTTATATCTTCCAACTCTTCCTAAGTTATATCTTCTAGGATCAAAAAACAGTCTCATTATAGCAGATCTAGCATTTGACAACGTAGCTGGTTCACCTGGTCTGATTTTTCTATAAAAATCTTTAAGAGCAGATTCATATGAATCGGTTGGATCTTTAGCTAGCATTTTTATAATTGGATGATTTTCATCCGCATCTTCTGCAATTTTTATAGCTGCTATTTTTTCATCTAACATTCTTTTTAACATAGCTGTAGTTAATTTTTCAGAAGCTCTTCCAAATACAAGTCCCGTCTCTTCATCAATTACATCTTCAGCTAAGATTTTACCAACTAACTTCACAAAATCTTTTTCAGATTTTATCTTTATTTTTCTTGTGTTAAAAAATTCTTCAATAATATCAGCATCGGAAGAATATCCAAGTGTTCTAATAAATGAAGTTGCTAAAACTTTTCTTCTTCTTTTCTTTCTATCAACAAATATATATATTAAATCATTAGTATCAAATGAAGCTTCTAACCAACTTCCTCTATATGGTATAATTCTAAATGAATATAACAAAATCCCTTTTGGATGCATTGTTTTTTCAAAAGCAATACCAGGTGATCTATGAAGTTGGGATACTATAACTCTTTCCGCTCCATTTATAATAAACGTTCCTTTATCCGTCATAATAGGAAGAGTTCCCATATAAACTTCTTCTTCTTTAATTCCAGTTTCATCAGTTAATTTAAATAAAACTTTTAAAGTTACGTTGTAGGTAATTCCTCTTCTAACACACTCTTCAGGAGAGTATTTTGGTACTCCTAAATTATAAGAATTATATTCTAAAATAGTTTTTTCATCGTATGATTTGATAGGAAATATTTCCCTGAATACTTCTTCTAAACCAACATTTCCCCTTTCATGTGGAAGTTTGCCTGTTTGCAATAATTGATTAAAAGATTTAATTTGAATTTCAATTAAATTAGGAAGGTCTATTATTTCTTTACTTTTTCTAAAGCTAACCCTTTCTGGGGACTTTTTGAGCATCTTTGTTAACTCCTAAATGTTGATATATAATAAGCAAAATTTAAATTTATCAATGGATAAATTTAAAATATATATTGTTCAAGGGTAGTATATTTACTACCCTCTAATAAATTTATTAATTAAAGTCCTTTAGCAGTTGCTTTTGAACCCGCTGCTTGAATCTTCTTAATAATTTCATCTGCTTCAGCTTTTGGAGCAGTCTCTTTAATAACTTTAGGTGCTGATTCCACCAGTTCTTTTGCTTCTTTTAATCCAAGTCCCGTAATCTCTCTAACAACTTTAATTGCAGCTATTTTTTTATCAGCTGGAACTTCATCTAAAGTTATTTTAAAATCAGTTGCCTCTTCTTTAGCTGCACCTTCTTCTGCTGCTGCTGGAGCTGCTGCTACAGCTGCTGCTTGAGCTTTAACACCCCATTTTTCTTCAAGTGCTTTTTTTAATTTTGATAGTTCTAAAACAGGTAGATTACTTAATGTTTCTACTATTTCGTCTATGTTTACAGTTGCCACGATTTTACCCCTTTATTTTTTTTCTTCTAATTTTTTCTTTTCTTCAATTGCATAAACAACGCTTGTTAAAAGGCTGTTCATAACTGATACTGTCTCACTCATTGGAGCTTCTAAAACTGATAAGAATTGAGCTCTCATCTCATCTTTAGATGGTAGTTTCGATAGCAATTCCATCTCAGCTGCATCATATGATTTACCTTCAATTTGAGCATTCAATACTGAAAGATTCATATGATCTTTAGCTTTATAAACAGCTTTTGTAGCACCCATTGGATCACCATACACAAATACAACGCCAATATGTCCTTTAAGCAGATCTAAATCTAATTTAATACCCGCTTTTTTAGC
This sequence comes from Candidatus Anoxychlamydiales bacterium, assembly GCA_011065125.1. Classification (GTDB taxonomy): domain Bacteria; phylum Chlamydiota; class Chlamydiia; order Chlamydiales; family SM23-39; genus JAAKFI01. The sequence continues at coordinate 61,416 of JAAKFI010000001.1, forward strand.
TGCTCTTATAAATATTCTTTTTTTAACTACTTCATATTCACTTTCACTTTTTGAAAGCATATTTCTTAAATCCCAACTAGATTTAGGATTTATGTTTTCATATGAAGTTATAATCCATGAATTTGAATTTTCAAATTTATCTGTAATCTCATCTAACAGAAATGTTTTTTCTTTTCTCATTTATCTAACCCCTTATGATGTAGAAAGTGATTGTAGATTTATAAAAATACCAGGACCCATTGTTGAAGATAGAGCAAATGATTTAATATAACTTCCCTTAGCACTTGATGGTTTTGCTTTTGATATTGCTTGATAAAGTGTGTCTATATTTTCTATAAGCTTTTCTTTAGCAAACGATAGTTTACCTACCATCAAATTTATTGCTGCATTTTTATCTACTTTAAATTCAACTTTACCAGCTTTAATTTCTTTCACTGCTTTTGCAACATCTATAGCTACAGTTCCAGCTTTGGGTGTTGGCATAAGTCCTCTTGGTCCTAAAATTTTTCCTAATTTACCAACTTCTCTCATCATATCTGGTGTTGCAATTAGTACATCAAAGTCAGTAAATCCACCTTTGATTTTTTCAAATAAATCAGTTGATCCTACTATATCAGCTCCAGCACTTTTAGCTTCTTTCGCTTTTTCACCTTGAGCAAATACTGCAAGTTTAATTGTTTTTCCTGTTCCATTTGGAAGCGATACTGTACCTCTTACTTGCTGATCTGCTTTTTTAGGATCTACACCAAGTTTTAGAGATATTTCGATCGATTGATCAAATTTAAGTTCAGGACATTTTTTAAGAAGATCAATTGCTTCATCAATTGATTTTTCTTCTTCATCCAATATAACTTCATTTATTTTTTTTAATCTTTTACATTTTTTCATTTCTTTTATGCTCCTTCAATTTCGATGCCCATAGATTTTGCAGTACCTATAACCATATTAATTGCTGTATCTACTGTTCTGGCAATCATATCCGGCATTTTTCTTTCTGCTATTTTTTTAGCTTGAGCAATTGTTAATTTAGCAACTTTATCTCTATTTGGCATTTTTGATCCAGATTCTATACCAACTTCTTTTAATATTAATCTTGACACAGGTGGTTGTTTAGTAATAAAAGTAAATGATCTATCTGAATAAACTTCTATCACTACTGGCAGTATATCTCCTGCTTGCTTTTGAGTTCTTGCGTTAAAATCTTTACAAAATGCCATAATATTAACACCTGCTGAACCTAATGCTGGTCCAATAGGAGGTGCAGGATTAGCTTTACCTGCTGGGATCTGAAGTTTTATAACTTTTACTACTTTTTTCTTAGCCATTTTTTAATTACCTTATATTTTTAATTTACATCTTCCGGAGAAACTTCTTCTATCTGCCAAAATTCTAAATCATCTACTCTAGTGTCTCTTCCAAAAATTGATACTAGAACGCTTAATTTTCCTTTTTCATAATTTACTTCAGTAACGGTACCCATAAAGTTAATAAATACGCCTTCATTAATTTTTACAACATCACCAACATCAACTTTATGTTTTTGAACAACACCTGTTTTTTTGGCTTCTAATTCTACTAATATTTCATCCACTTCTTTTTGTGTTAAAGGTGTAGGCTGCCCCCCACCTAAAAAAGCAATAACTCCATTTGTATCTTTAATGCACTGCCATGTTTCATCTGTTAATTTCATTCTTAAAAGGATGTATCCTGGCCACAACCTTTTTTCTACAATTTTTTGTTCGCCTTTTTTTACTTCCTGCACATTTTCTATTGGAACAATAATTTCACTTATTAACTCTTCTAAATGCTGCCTTCTTATATTCTCTAAAAGAGCTTTTTTAATCTTTTTTTCGTGCCCACTCATCACTTGTAGTACGTACCAATTATGCATATTTCATTACCCTAAGATTATTTTTGCAAAAACATTTATCAAATTTAAAGCTGATCTAATAATGATATCAGAAAAATATATAGCAATTGCAAAAACAAAAATTCCAGTAAGCACAATTTTAGTAGATAAAATTAATTCTGCTTTAGTTGTCCAAGTGATTTTTTTAAATTCATTTTGAACTTCTCTTAAAAAATTATTTTTTTTTCTTTTTTCTGTTTTATGCATGATTTTCAAATCAGATGCCATATACACCTTTTAAATATTTATTTTATAAACGAGTGCGGAGGGATTCGAACCCCCGACCGGCGACTTTGGAGATCGCTGCTCTACCATCTGAGCTACACACCCCATGACAAATAAGTCATGACAAATCTTTTCTAAAATTACTCAATAATTTTAGAAACAGTTCCTGCTCCAATAGTTCTACCACCCTCACGAATAGCAAATCTCATGCCTTCTTCCATAGCAACCGGAACCATTAGTTCTCCTGTTATTTCAACATTGTCACCAGGCATAACCATCTCTGTGCCTTCCGGAAGAGCTACAGTGCCCGTAACATCAGTTGTTCTAAAAAAGAACTGTGGTCGATAACCAGTAAAGAATGGTTTATGTCTTCCACCTTCTTCTTTTTTCAATACGTAAATTGCACCTTTAAATTTCTTATGTGGTGTACATGCTCCAGGAGCAGCTAATACCATTCCTCTTTCAACGTCTTTTTTATCAACTCCTCTTAAAAGAACTCCAACGTTTTCACCAGCTCTAGCTTCATCTAAAAGCTTATTAAACATTTCAAGACCAGTAGCAACAGATTCTCTTGTCTCTCTAAGACCAACGATTTGTATTTTATCGTTGATTTTAATAATACCTCTTTCAACTCTTCCTGTAACAACTGTACCTCTACCTGAAATTGAGAATACATCCTCAATCGGCATAAGAAATGGTTTATCAACTTCTCTTGTAGGTACAGGTATTTTTTCATCAATTGTTTTCATTAATTCTTTTATGCTCTCAATGCTTTCAGCATCACCTTCCAATGCTTTTAAAGCTGACCCCTTAACGATTGCAACATTATCATATCCCTTTTCAGCTAAAAGTTCTTGTAATTCCATTTCAACTAGTTCTACTAATTCTTCATCACCTTTTCCGATTTGATCCATTTTGTTTAAGAATACAACGATTGAAGGAACTCCAACTTGTTTCGCTAAAAGTATATGTTCTTTTGTTTGAGGCATAGGTCCATCTGTTGCCGCAACAACTAAGATAGCCCCGTCCATTTGAGCCGCTCCTGTAATCATGTTTTTTACGTAGTCAGCGTGACCTGGACAGTCAACGTGAGCATAATGTCGTTTGTCTGTTTCATATTCAACGTGTGATGAATTGATTGTAATTCCACGTGATTTTTCTTCTGGAGTATTATCTATAGAAGAATAATCTCTATAAGTTCCACCACCTTCTTCAGCTAAAACCTTTGTAATAGCTGCCGTCAAAGTAGTTTTACCATGATCGACATGCCCGATTGTTCCAATATTTACGTGAGGTTTTGTCCTTTTAAATGCTTCTTTTGCCATCCTATTGATCCTCCATAGTCAGCGGTATTAAATTAATTTGTTTAATTCCTTTGCCCAGAATAGGACTTGAACCTACGACCTTTTGCTTACCATGCAAATGCTCTACCTCTGAGCTATCTGGGCCCACTTTTATAAATAAAATCATATTTTATTTTTAAAAGTATATAAGTTTAATTCTCTAATTAAATAAAATCAATATCTTATTTTTGACGATAAATAATTCTTGCCTTTGTCAAATCATAAGGTGACATTTCAACAGTAACTTTATCGCCCACATAAACTCTAATATTTCTCATTCTCATCTTTCCACAAAGATGAGCATGTACAGTCATGTCATTTTCTAATGTTATTCTAAAACTCATGTTTGGAAGAAGTTCTTCAACCCTTCCATCAATCTTAATCGTCTCTTCTTTTGCCATTAGCATTATTCACAAAATATTAATGTTAATAATTAAAACAATATTTTGGTTTCTTGTCAATAAGAAGATAAATTTATTTAATTAAAAAAATATTCTTCTTGCTTTTTTTAATTACCTCTTAAAAAATATTACAAAAAAATTAATCAGTCTATGAATAAAAATATTAATAATAAAATTAAAGAACTTATTTTAATGTTCTCTAAACTTGATACAGTCGAAGAGAGATATGAATTAATAATTAATTTTACAAAAAACTTAGAAAAATTTAAAGACGAAGACAAAACCGAAGAAAATCAAATCAAAAATTGTCAAAGCACAACTTATATTAAAACCCATTTAGAAAATAATAAAATTCAAATTTTATCTTATTCTGATTCACTGATTTCTTATGGCTTAAGTGCTTTATTAATATATGTATATAATGATGATGATCCAGTAAATATTTTAAAATACCCTCCAACTTTTTTCAATGATCTTAAAATTGAAGAAAGCCTGTCTCCAAATAGATCAAATGGACTTTATTATATGTATGAAAGATTAAAAAAAGATGCTTTAAAATACTTACAAAATAATAATTAATGACAACTCCTACTATTCAAAAATATCAAAGCCCGTATCTAAATGAAAACATTTCCCAAATTATAAAATCTAATACTTTAAAATATAATATATGTAGAGTTGCAAAAACAGTTAATGCTTTAGCTATATTTATTTTAATTACAACTATCACCTCTTTTTTTTCATCTTCCATTGAAATATTAGTTTTAGGTCACATTATAATAGGAGCAAGCATTCCAATTTTAGGATTTGGATATATTAAAATAAATAATTTATCGAAAAAATATTTTAACACAAAATTATTATACACTTTTATAAAAGAAGAAACTTTAAAATTAAAAACTCAAAATCCGACTCAAATAAAAAACTTTTTAAATTCAATTGATATTAAAAAACCATTTTCTAATGACGATTTAAAAAAAATCTTACCCTTGATTGCAAGATATAAATATTACACAAAAAAAAGAGATGAGTTAAATAATGAAATTGATGAAATGTCAAAAATACAATTAAATGACATTGATCAAAGATTAAAACTTCAAAAATCCATTCATTCAATTTATGAAAAATATCTTTTAAAATATAAACTCAAAGCAGCTGAAATTTTTTATCATATTAATAATTTAAATGAAAAAAGAACTCTAGAAAAGATGGGTAATATTTACCCTTTAAATTTTGATAAAAGAATGGCCTCCTTATTTCAAGGATCTGATATTTATTTTATATTCAATAATGATATTAGAAAAAAAAGAAAATTGGATTATTTAAGTTTTACAACTGTTGATACATCAACTATTGAACAGCTTTCTAAATATATATTTGTCACTTAACCATTAATACATTGAATTAAAGCTGACGCTGCAATTACTCTTAAAATTTGAAAAGGTTCTTCTAACACCTTTACTAAAAACTCTATTGATTCTTTAGAAGATATATGTGCTATTGCTTCTAAAATATGTATTTTCATTTCATGATCTGCTGTGAAATAAGCATTTTGCAAAGTTTCTATTACAGATGGATCTTTTCCAAGCAAAGCAAGGACTAAAGCAGACTGAACTTTTATAGTATTATCATCCCCATTCATAGCCTCTTTTACAGTATCTAATGCTTTTTCATCCCCTTCCTTTAATAAAGTAGCTGCTGCAAAACCAGTAATTCCCCAACTTTCTTTTTTTAAAAAATGTTTGATTGCATCTAATGCTCTTGCATCTTCTAAAACACAAAGCATTGCTAATAAATTAAGTCTTGTCATCTGATCTATTGCTTCTGGATAATTTGGAATGTGATCAACATGTCTTATAGTAGAGGGTGAAAGCACTTCAAAATTTGGATTTTTAGAAGAATCAATCATCCACATTTGTTTATCATTTTCTAATAAGTTATATATTATATCTAAACTAGCCTTTACATTTTCTCTAATACCAATAAATCCAATTGCAATATTTGCTTTAACAAAATCATCTTTTTCTTTTTGCATAACTTCATATGCTAAATTTGGACATTTATTAATACATCTAGAAATAGCACTAGCAGCCATTCTTTTAATTTCTAAACTATCTTTTTTTATAAATTCTAATATTTTCTTTTTGCCAAATTCAAAGTCTTTTAAAATTGCTATGTAATTTGCAGTAATTGCAACTTTATAGTCACTATCACTCGTTTTAATTAATAATTTTTCCTTTAGCTTTTTATTATCTATAGTATCTAAATATGAAAAACAAATCGCATTTAAAGCAGCTATTCTAACATCTGAGATTGGATCGTCTAAAAGATTTAAAACAATATCCTCTACTTCTTTTACATTAAAATGAGATGCTAAAATGCAGCTAAGTTCTCTAAGTGATGCTTTACCACTATTAGATAATGTTTTTATTTTATCTTTGCTTATACTATCGAAAATATTTACATACGCCTTAATTGCAAAACTTTTTTCTTCATATGTAGATTTATCAGATGTCAATATATCTTCTATTTTTTTTTCTTGATCTTCAATTTTCATTTGCCCTATTGCTTTGATAACTTCTAGTTTTACAAGCCAAAGTTTTTCATTATCCATTAATTTTCTAACTTCGTTTTTTAAAGGCTCATCCATATATGAACTTGCAAGTTGAAGAGCAATAGATCTAATAACAGCATTTGAATCTTTTAAGGCCTGATTGATTACCTTCACCCCATTTACATCTCGGGTTAAATAAGCTCCAATTAGCGAAGTTAGCCTTGTTTGAAACTGCATGGATTTAGAGCCTTTATTAATAATTTCAAATGCTAAGCCTTCCAATAAATCGTGATTTTTTAAAAAAGATGAATCTTTTTTATATAAAGATTTAAGCTCTTGAATTGCTTTTAAATCATCCTCATTTAAAGCAAGTGTATATATATATTTAGCTTTTAATTCTTTAGAATTTTTATTTTTTAAAGCAAGTTTTGCTTCTTGAAGTGCCGATTCATAATCTTCTATAAGTATATGATTATTAATCCTTTGAATGTATTCCTTTTCTGTTTTTGCAAAAACAATAGAAACTAAAAATAAAAAAACAGCTAAATATTTCATAAAAACACCCTTAATATTTAATATATACAATTTAAAACTTAAAAAAAGCTATTTTTTTAAGTGAGTTTTATTAAAACCTCACGGTTTTATTAATTATTAATATTTCATTAAGAGTAACCTGCGTAAATATCTAACTAAGAGAGGTTCGAATCAAAAAGCTAAAAAAGAAATTCAAAAATACAAAAATCTAATGAAAAAAAATCGATCTGAAATTAATAAACTTTTTAAAAGCATACAAGATTCTTTATCTTTTTTAAAAATTGATACCGGATATACATCAGATGCGGGATCAACTACTAGCTCGATACCAGCTTATGAATAGTTGATAGGAAAAATGATTTTTAAAAAGTTTTAATAAGAACTACACCATTTAAATGTTAATAAATAGATTAAATAAAAAAATAATAAAAAAATATAATAAGAGAAAAAAACATGCCTATAGAACTTAAATTTCTACCAAGATCTTTTAAAGCAATTAAAGATGCTGAAGACCCAGTAAAAAAAACCTGAAAGTTTTGATACTGCTTATAATACTTTATTTGAAGAAATGGGAGAACAAATTGATAGAGAAAAGATAGCTAATGCAAAAGCAAGAATATTTAATGATTACCATCACTTATTATCTAGAGCTAACAATTCACCCCATCGCATTTAGATCTCTACCACCAAGTAAATGAAAATGCAGATGGTATATGGTCTGACCAGAGGAAGTTCCTGTATTTGATAAAATTCTAAATCCTTTTTCAATATTAAATTCTTTAGCTAATTTGTTTGCAGCTTTAGCAACTTCTCCTAAAAGATAATAATCTTCTTCTTTCAATTCTTGAAAAGAAGGTATTACTTTTTTAGTAATTATTAATATATGAACTGGAGCTTTAGGAGATATATCTTTAATAGCTATCACATGCTCATTTTCTAATAGTATTTCTGCTGGAATTTTTCTATTTATTATTTTTTCAAATATCGTTTCCATAATCAATCCTTGCTTTATTTAATGTATATTTCAAAGCTTTTATAGCATCTTCTTTTGTCTTCCATACAGATATAAATCTACCTTTGTGACAAAAGATAGCACCTTCTACATTGGATGCTTTTTTAAGCTCCTCCTCTTGCAATCCAGCCCATTCTAATGGGAGAGGAAGTCTTACCATCATTCTATTGTTATTATCAGGTGGTATTGCTCTTAATTTCCAATGTCTTTCTGTTGGCATAATTAGAAAAAGGGCGGGATGAGATTCTCCATTTAATTCAAAAAAACCATCTATCCATGGAATAGATTCTTCAAATATTAAATATTTTTTCCTACCTTCCATTGTTTTTTTTACTTTATCAGAGCATTTTTTTATATAAAAAAATCTATCTCTCATTCTAAGTAAATGACCATATGCAAAATCTAAAGCATGCATAAAAGCTATATATCTTTCTTTTTTAGAAGCGTTGTAATCGATTGGGGAAAAGTTTGCTATAACTTGCGAAAAACTGCAGCCCTTAGATTCCATTTTTCCAATATCATGAGCATCTACTTGCCTAACTAAAACTTTATTAAAATAATCATATAAAGTAGGGTCAATAAAAGCTTTTTCTTTTAGGTATAATAAAACCATTCCTGCTGAAGACATCTCCCCTGCGTAACCTTTTTGATGGTGATCAAATCTTTTAAAATTTGGAACATATATACCTCCTACATCACATACATATTCACATTTTGATAAATCAACTAAATCTCTTGTTCTATGAATTTTATTTCTATCTATTAAATCATATAATAAAAGAAGAGCGCATGCTGTAATTTCATCCGCATGAAATGAACCATCATGGGTACCAAAACTTTTTTTTATAATTTCTGCTTCCATAACTTTTCCTTACACAAAGACAGTAGTTTATTTAGATTAGAATTTATGTACAAGTTAGAATAAAAAGATTTACTAATAAATTTTTGATTTATAAGATTAAGTTTTTTAGGATATTTTATGGAAAGTTATTTAATCTCTTCTCACTTTGATTTAATTACTCCTGATGGATATATAGAAAGCATTGAAAAAATTGATGGAAATACAATTGATGCTAGTATTTTAATAAAAGATATATCTGATGCTTTTATTGGATTTAGATGTAATGAAAAAAATTTAATATTTAATATTAAAAGCACTCTAGCTCAAATTGGACTTGATGCTAAAGAGCTAGGCTTTGATATTAATAAAAAAAAGAAAACTCTTACTTGTCATATTCAATTTTTAGCTCATAGCAATATAGCAAAAGATTTTTTGAAACTATTATCTACAGATATGTATGTTGGCAAAGTCTTTGCTCAAGAAGAGAGTAGAAAAGTAAGGGATCCTGAATATTTAATTAGAATGTTTGGAAGATGTGATAGATTTTCAAGACCACTGTTATCTTTCGGTTCAAAAAAAAGAGAAGATTTAATTTTAGATAAAAAAAAGGGATATACTATCGCTCTTTTACCTTTAAAAACTGGAGTTGTTGAATACGACAAAGAGATCACATCTTTTCTACCTGCACTTTCTAAAATATTAAAACATAAAAAATTTCCAACAAGAGATCTTTTAAAAATCTATCAGACCTTTGATGAACAATGTAAAAAAATTGTGAAATCAAATGAGATTTTGCTTGTTAAATCAGAGCCTTTGTATATTAGAACAGCTTTTGCAAAAGTAAAAGAAGAGTATTTACCAAAAGGTTTTCATCATACTTCTGCTTGTATACTAGAACCAAATACTTTTGAATCTGGAGATGTTTATGAATTTTATGGATGTAGCGATGAGGAAATAAAAGCTGTTCCTCTTGAGTTTTATACACTAGAGCCTCATAGAGAGTTTGTTTTTTTTGAAGATAGAGATCAACTACAAATATATCTAGATGATCCTAAAATGTTATTTAAAGCATTTGATACAGGACCTATGCCACAAGAATATTTATCTTCTGTTTATGTTGTAAAGGGAACTCAACTAGAAAGTTTAGAAGCAAAAGATTGGATTAAAAGAGACCCTAAAAAAAATGATTTTCCAGGTCTTGAACAACCTAAAAGACAATTTCTTTTAGTAGAAAATTATATAAAAGAACAACCATCATATCCTTTTTTAAAAGCAATAGAAGATGGGCTTATTACATCACAAGGCGTTTTACTTACTAGACATTTCCCCTCTCCTCTTATGAAAAAAATGCTTTTATCGGATAATGTTCAAAGAACCTTAAAAGCCATCTATTTTAAATACCCATCTAGATCTATGGATGATTTTTTCTCTCATGAAGATAGAGCTTTTTTACTAGATCTAGCTAAATTTGCAATTCCTGTATTTTGGGTAGATCAGACAAGTAAAAAAATACTTCAATATGTTGTAAAGCCTCATAAAGATTCTGGAATGTTTGTTCCTTTAAATTTAACTGAAAATTTTAGAAAAGCTACTTTTTTTGGAGTTTATGGATCTAATTTAATAGAAGGACATTTTGATATAGAACTAGAAAAGTTACTTCTTGGAATAAAAGAGTTAAAAGAAAAAGTAGATCATCCTCTTCTTTGCTCTAACACATCTCTTGCATTAGTTACAGGAGGAGGCCCTGGAGCTATGAATGTAGGAAATAAAGTAGCTAAAAAACTAGATATATTATCATGCGCAAACATTGTAGATTTCAGAGTTAAAGATGCACCTGTAAATGAACAGTTAATCAACCCATACATCGATGCTAAAATGACTTATAGATTAGATAGATTGGTTGAAAGACAAGCAGAATTTCATTTAGATTTTCCAATTATTTTAATGGGCGGAATAGGCTCTGATTTTGAGTATTCTTTAGAAGAAGTTAAAAGAAAAACTGGAGCTGCTCTTGCTAATCCTATATTACTTTTCGGACCAAAAGAATATTGGAAAGAAAAAGTTACATCTAGATTTCAAATAAATCTAAAAACTAAAACAATTAAAGGATCCGAATGGATCTCTAATTGTTTTTATTGTATTCAAACAGCATCTCAAGGATTGCAAATTTATAAAGATTTTTTTGAAAACAAACTCAAAATAGGAAAAAATGGTCCTGTGTATGAAGATGGTTTTTGCTCTGATTATTAAAAACCATATGCAAAACTAAATCCATAATAAGTAGTTCTTTTATTCATAAATTGTCCATCTGGAGAATATCCATGATGATAAAAACCATAGAGTCTAATTTTTTTACCAACACCTTGAAGTTTTGACCATTCATAACCTAGCATATATGTGCCATCGATATTCATATCATTTAATTGCCAATTCCTAAAATATACAGCCGTAAAAAAAGTACCGAAAAGTCTATGATAATATATTCTTGTGCCCCAAAAAGAAGCATCAGCTCCATATTCAACATAGTAATGTTTCATTGGGAAAGTATGATCACTATGTAAAATAACTCCAGGTCCAAAATAAAATCTTAAATAGTTATTAACTTGATAAGATGTAAAAATATCAAAAGCTTCAAAAGATGGATTTACTCTAGCATATTGTGGATGATTTACTAAAAATTCATCTCCTAAATGAGATGATATATGATAAATTCTAAATCTAAAAGACCATTGATTTTTAGCATAAGATACAGGAATAGCAAGAGTATAATCTGTATTAAACATAGCAGTTCCTTTACCTAAATTTATTGCAGGTTTCATATCAAAGACAGACCAAATCCCAGCTTCTATTCCTATTTGTAAATCCCCTCCATTTATATCCAACCATCTAAAAACAGGGAAGTCATCCCCCATAGAAAAAGCAATTGACGTCCTTCCTGCAACTTTATCTCCTCCTCTATATCCAAATGAATATATAACTTGTCTTGGATTAGCTATCATCGGTTGATACAGCTCTGTTGCTTGAGGAAACCAAATTCCTTTTACTTTTGGTCTATTAACATATTTTTCTCTGATTTCCACTTCTTCCGGAGGAACTCCATTTACAGCGACTACTTTTTTAACACCTGGAACATCTTTTAAAAAAGTTATTATAGAATTTGCATAAACTGAATTTTTAGGCATATTAGCAAGCCATACATTTCCATCCTTTACCATTACAACTACTTTATATTCATAATAATGCATATCTATTAAAGCCTGTAAATATCCTTCGAAATATTCATCATCATTTTTTTGAGTAGATTCTTTTGGGATATTATTACTTCTAGATAAAACAGTTGCAACTTCTTCACCATCTGCAATTAAGTTGCAAAAAATAAATAAAAATAATATACATAAAACTTTCATAATTAAGATGCTCCTTAATTTATTTCTATAAGCTTTTAAAATATTAAGAGTCAATTTTTTTTAATTATTTTTTGAAAATAATAATATTTTTTTCTTATGCATAATAAATGCGCTATACAAACAAAACATAGAGCCAATTAATAAAATATTATTTAGACTAAAAGAAAGTATTAATAAAGAACCTAAAAGAGGTGCAACAGCCCCTCTAATAGCTACCATAAAAACATTGATAGAGGTGTATTTTGAACTATCTTCACCTTTTGAAAAAACTGGGCCTGACATATTCCAAATCAAATGAGAGCCTGCTTGAGTAATCCCATATATAATATATGCAATATAAAACCATAAAATATTAAAAGTTGAAAAACTTAAAAAAATCATAAAAACAAAAGTATTTAAAAACATATAAGAAGATAATTTTAAAATACTTAATTTAGAAAATATTCTACCCCAAATTGGAGAAGATATTACATAACCAAGTCCTCTACATACTAAAATAGCAATAGCAAACTCTTGGTGGCTCATATTTAATTTATCAACCGCTAGAATTGGAATAATTGGTTGAACTAACATTAATCCAAATCCAGATATCATAAATCCAATTTGAAAAAGATTAAAATTTTTATCTTTTTTCAAAATATCTATTCCATCTTTAATTGGGTCTAATATTTTTAAATTAGTATCTGTATCTATTTTTTTTTCATCTTTTACTTTTCTAAGTGGAATTTTAAAAAGTAAAAAAATATTAGCCAAAGAAATCAAAGCTGCAAAAAAATATAGTCCCTTATATGAAACGCTTTTATTTTTTAGTAAATACCCAAGTATAAAAGCTAAAATAATTCCTTCGATATATCCGATAGAAGAGCTAAAAGAAAAAAGTTTTTCTCTATTTTTATTTGGGATATTCAATTTAATCATCTCTATCCATGATGGAGATGCTGCTCTATAAAACATTATATAAATAGAAGATGCTAGTATTAAAAAAATAGCACTATTATTAAATGGCATTATAAAAAATAATAAAATAGCTAAAATATTTGCTATTATAAAATTTGATTTCACATCTTTTAATTTCGCAGATCCAAAATAGCTATAGTAATAAGAAAAAATAGAAACCATAGGACGAAGCATTGTTAAAAGTGCTATTAAAAAAGCGCTAGCATGAAGATCTTTTCTAAGTATAAAAGCAGTTAAATTATACATAGAAAAAAGTGGTTCTTTTAAAATAGTCGATAAAATTAAGATAAATCTTGTTTTTCTATCACATTCATCTTTTGGCTGGGAAATATCAAAAATGCTCATAAAAGATTTTTTTTATCATAATTATAAAATATTCCCCGAATTTTTAATAGAAATCTATTTTTTTATAAAAAAAAACTTTTAATTAATTGTTAAAAAATTTTTAATCTAAGAAAAAAAAATTTAAGGAGAGAAAATGAATAGTTTACCTTCAAGCTTTGGTTCTGATCCAAATATGGATCCAAGAAAATATTTTAGAAATCTTTTAATTTCTTTCAAAAAAGAAATTAACAATTCAAATAATTTAGATACTTTGCAAGATCAGATGCAATCAATTTTAAATGCTGCTAAAGATCTAAATTACAAAGAGCATAATAATGCTAGATATCACAAAGAAGAAGCTGAAAAAGCATTAAAAAAAGTTTTTAATGAATTTGATAGATATTTTACATCTCTATCGAAAAAAGAAAAAACAAATTCACAAGATTTGTTAAATTCTATAAAAATGGTAGAGGTATTACTAGAAGAAGGAGATATATCTTAATTTAATTGTATTAAAAAAAATATTGCAAGCAAGTAACTTTTTAGATATTATTAATACTTTATTTCTTCGGGGCAGTAGCTCAGTTGGTTAGAGCATCGGACTCATAATCCGTTGGTCGCGGGTTCAAGTCCTGCCTGCCCCATTTTTTATTTATTAATATTGTATTGATAGAGCTAATGCAAACATGGCATAAAGATTTAATTATAATAATCCAACCTCTAAAAACCATATGCAAACAAATTCATATAAAAGATTATCTCTTTTTCACATACATCCAGAACTTCAAACATGTCGATTAACCCTCTCATAAAACATCTTCTAAATCAGCTTCACTTGACCGAATCCAAAAATATTTTATATCAGATCTCTAAATGCTCTATTCGTTTCCATATGATAAAAACATTCAAGAAGGGTTTTAGGATTCGCTTACCTTGTAAATGGGACAAAAATGAGGCATTAAGATTTTTAAAGACTTTGCATATCGACTAGATTTTTAAAAAAGGAATTTTTTTTATACAAAGTATCAAAATTCCCAAAATCAACTATTTCTCCATTTATCATTAAATAAATTCTATCAGCATTTTTAATGGTATCTAATCTATGTGCTATAACAATTCTAGTTATTCTTAATTTATCAATATTTTCGCTTATTTCTTTTTGAAGAGAATTATCAAAAAAAGAGGTAGCTTCATCTAAAATCAAAATATTAGGCTTGGAAATTAAAGCTCTAGTTAATACAAGCTGTTGTTTTTGCCCCCCGGATAGATTTTTACCATTATCAGTTAAATAAGTTTGAAGTCCCATTGGAAAGCATTTTAAAGTTTCATCAAATTTTGTTATTTTCATAACTCTTTCAATTTCTTGACTAGGTACTATTTTTGAAAAAATTAAATTTTCTTCAAGAGTTCCAGAAAAAACTTCACTTCCCTGAAGAACTACACCTAGCTGTTTTCTTACTTTTGTAATATCTAGATCATTTAAATTTTTACCATCAACAAATATTGAGCCAGAATTTGGCTTATAATAGTTAAGTAAAAGTCGAATTAATGTGGATTTGCCGCAGTTGGTCGGTCCGACTATTGCTATTAATTCACCAGGAGATGCTTTTATAGAGACATTTTTTAAAACTAAAGGAAGATTTTCTTCATATCTAAAACTGACATTTTCAACATCCAAAAATCCTTTTATTATACCTGGGTCTAAAACTTCTTTTTTTCTCTCAAGTGGATAGGTTAATATAATTTTAGATCTTTTCCATCTAGGAATTATCATGCCAATGTAACTTATTAGTGTTACAAATAAAGAATTCATGGCTGTTGCAAAAGCAGCAAAAGCTGCATTGAATGCAATAAAATTACCCAGATTGAATTTATTTGTTTTTAATAGAAAAATAGCAAATGCAAATATAAAAAAGGTTCCCAGGGTTAAAAAAACAGCATTTATTGAGCTTAAAAAAGATGCTAAATAATCAGATGAAAGGGTTTTAGATCTAATTTTAGAAAACCTACTGCCCCATTTTTCAAAAAGAATTTTTTCAGAAGAAGATAGTCTTATTTTTTCTATTCCTGATAAAATTTGAAGAATAAATCCATTTAGTTTTGATTGTTCATTTAATACATCTGTATCTATTTTGATTTTTATTTTTAAAATAAAAATAAAAATAAATAAATAAACAGTTAAAAAAGCGAGATTAATTAAAGCAAGTTGCCAGCTATAAAAGAACATTTGAATAAAATATAGAAAGGAAAATATACCCATGAATAAAGAGCTTATAAATCCACTTGATAAGATTCTTTGAACTTCGAACATTTCAAAAAGTCTTTTTAGAAGATCTCCTTTTGTAAAATTTTTAAAAAATGAAATTGGAAGTCTTAAAAATCTATCAAACAGGCCTACTTGGAAACGAATCCTTATTTTTGATTGGATTCTTAATATTACAAATGAGCTAGTAAATGAAAAAAGAGCTGAAGATATTGCAGCTATAAAAAGACCAAAAGCAACTTGGTATAAAAGACCTTTTTCAAAATGGGGAATAATTATATTAAATATCTTAGAATTTGCAAATGGTATATAAAATGCGAGCATTATAGAAATAAGGCTATAAAATATGAAATTGAAAACTTCTTTTGATTGGTTTTTTAAACAGAACTTTAATATTTTTTTGCCGTTTAGATTTTCATATCCAAATGTCTCATAAAATTCATAAGTTTCATTTTCAAGTAAATCTTTTGTGGTTTTAGTAATTTTTATTTTTGATTTTATATCAGGATCGATGATCTCATAATGTTTTTTATT
Source organism: Candidatus Anoxychlamydiales bacterium (assembly GCA_011065125.1). Lineage (GTDB taxonomy): Bacteria > Chlamydiota > Chlamydiia > Chlamydiales > SM23-39 > JAAKFI01. The sequence goes on from JAAKFI010000001.1 coordinate 77,720, forward strand.
TTTTATTATAGCTACAGGTTTTTTACCTTCTTTTAAAAAGCCTAAAAAATTAGAACTTTCTTTTTTATACCAAGTATTTTTTAATGTTACTTTTCTATAACGTACATTCGAATTTTCACATATTTCATAAATGATATTGTTTATTTCTTTTTCATAAATTTTTTTAGAAATCTCAAAATGGATTTTTAAAGAATCCCCTACTACTTTTAAAGCATTAAAAAGTTTATCTTTTGTCTCAATTGGAATTTCAATTGGCTTTTTTTCAAAAATATTAAAAAAAGAAACAAGTGTTTTGTTAATAAGATGTTTTTCAAGATCTTTTTTTTCAAAAATTCGATTTTTTTCATTTTTATTTTTTATTAACATTTGCTTGAAAAGATAATCTAAAATGATTTTATGAAAAAAATTGAGAATATTTTCAAAATTTTTATTTTTTATTACATTTTTTGTATCTAAAACATCTACTAAAATTTCATCTTTAAAAGAAAAAAAAGTTTTATAAGACATTGGAAAGATTTGATTTTCTTTAACAATCATTTTTTTTTCATTTAAAAAATTCATTGAACCTTTTTTTATTTCTATCCAGCGAATTTGGGTTTTATCTTTTAAGAAAAAATCTATCATTATATCTTTTTGATCTTTAGAGTAGAGTTTTGTTGGTTTATCAAAAAATAAAAAAGTATCTATCTCTTCTTTGAATATTATTATGAGATTTTCATATATGTTTACGATCCAACTGTTTATTTTATTAGAAAAAGAATTTAAAAATTCTTCAGAGTTTAAATTTTTTAATATATCTTCAATGGATATTTCAAATATTTTACTATTATCTGATACTGCAGCAAAAATTTTAAGATCACTCGTTAAATTCTCAAAACTAAAAAAAATATTATCTTTTTCAATACTTGCTAAAAATGTTTTTCTAATGAATGTTTTATCTTTTTTTTCTTCAAAAAAGATATCGACACTTCCTTCTTCAACATAATATATTTTTTTTATGCTGCTCAAATCGATTTTTAAATTTTGTTGCTCTAAAAAGACTTCTTTTCCTATTTTTTTAAAATCATTTTGAGTTAACATTTATTTTAGTCCTTGATCTTTTACAAGTTTTTGATAGAGACCTTCTTTATGTTTTAAAGTCTCATGATTTCCTCTTTGAATCACTTTTCCTTTTTCTAAAACTATTATTTCATCTGCATCTTTAATCGTGCTGAGTCTGTGAGCTACCATAATAAGAGTGCAACCTCTTCTTTTTATGCTTTTTAAAATGTTATTTTCTGTTTGAGAATCAACACTTGATGTAGCTTCATCTAGTAATATTATTCTAGGGTTTTTAACTAAAGCTCTAGCTATTTCAACTCTTTGTTTTTGACCTCCACTCAAATTTCTACCTTCTTCATATATAGTAGCATTATAATTTAAATTTTGAGATATGATCTCATCATGTATAGCAGCGTCTTTGGCAGCTTTGAAAATATTATTTTCTGAAATAGTGTGATCCCAAAGTGTAATGTTATCATTGTATGTTCCTTCAAATAAAAAGGAATTTTGATCAACAGAAGAAAGTGATCTTAAAAAAAGATCGCTATTAATATTACAGAATGGGATGTTGTCATATAGAATTTCTCCACTCCAAGGAGCATAAATTCCTTTTAATAAATTTAAAATTGTCGTTTTGCCAGATCCAATTAAACCTACAAAAGCAATTGATTGACCAGGAGTTAAACTGAAACTTAAATTTTCAATATAAGGCTCTTTATTTTTATCGAATCCAAAAGATAGATTTTTTACTTCAATAAATCCTTCCAGATATGATTTATTTTTAGTCGTATCAGTATTTTTAAATTCAAAAACTTGATCTTTTTTTTGATTTAGAACATCATCGATTCTATTTATATCAGATTTGCTTTCTTGCAGCATTTGACCTAAATTTATAAATCTTATGAAGGGAATTAAAAAATTTAAAAGTAACATCTGAATTGCTAACATCATACCGATAGAAATTGTTCCATCCAATACCTTTAAAGTACCAATAAGTAAAAAAAATGAAATTGTTATTATTTGAAATATTTGTGGAAAAGAAGTTAAAAAAATGTCTTTTAAATTTATACTTTGTACACCAATAAGAGTTTTAGTAAAATATCCAGACCATCTAGCAAAAAAAACGGATTCTCCACCAGAAGCTTTGAGCGTTTCAATATTTGCAATCCCTCCAACTGTAATTCCTAGAATTTTTCCAAAATCCATTTGAAATCTGGCAAAATCATCACTTCTACTTCTATTGATGTATTTTAATAAAAAGAAGTTTAAGGCTACTGAGATTAAGGCTACTATTGCTATTTCAAAACTTAGTTGAATAATTACTAATAGATAAAAAATTACAAAAAACAAATTAACTATCGAAACTGCTAGCTGGGTTGTTAACATATATGTGATAAAATCATTTAGATAAAGCCTGTTTGCTATTTCACCAGCATATCTCATTAAATAAAATTTAATTGGAAGTCTCAAAACATGTTTAAATAATTTTCCAGACCAGGAAATTGAAGATTTAGCATTCAATTTAGCAAAAATATATCCTTGCAAAAAGTTCATTGATATTGAAAAAATAATTGTCAAAAAAAAGATAGAAAAGAAAAAAACTCTATTATAATTTATTTGAATTATTTGATCATAAAATATTTGTATTAAAACAGGAATTATAAGTCCTGGAAACACTAATAAAAAAGTTGCTATTATTGAATATGTAAGTGATTTTTTTACATTTTTAAATCTATTAAAAACAGATTCAAATAAACTAAACGGCCTTCCTGTTTTTTTAAATTTATCCGTCTTTTCAAATTCAATTGTAATACCAGTATAACTTTCATCAAATTCCTCAATGGATACTTTTCTAGGTCCTGATGCTGGATCATTTATATAAAAACCATTTCTATAATAACCTTCGAGTACTACAAAGTGATTAAATTTCCAGTAAATAATGCATGGAAATTTTAAAAAATTTAGTTCATTAATTTCTCTTTTATATCCATCAGCTTTTAAGCCTAATTTTGTAGCTCCATCAATAATTTGATAAGCATTGGATCCATCTCTTGTAATAGAACATAATTCTCTTAAATTCTCTAAGGATATAAATTTTTTAAAATAAGCTAAAATAATCCCTAAGGCTACTGCACCACATTCAACTATTTCCATTTGAATAATAGTCGGTGTTTTAACTCTTTTTCTAAAAAATAATTTATTTATAAATTTCATAACTTTATTTTCTTTGAAAACCAGAATGGCAGTAAATAAGCTATAGGTTTTGTTTCAATCAATATAACATCTACATCAGATAAAGTTCCAAGAGGTATATCATCAGCTAAAGGAGGTTCAATTTTAGACTCTGCATATAAAGGATAAACAATAATGGGTATCACAGGACCGTCTTTAGTAAAATAATCATAAAAACGTTTACCTAAAAGTATTTTGTTAAAATAAGTTTCATCAGCAGGAATATAGGATATTTTTTCCACTCTGCCATAAAATTGTTTTTTTTCATTAGGCTCTAATGCCCATGAAAAGATTTTTACTTTCATATTGTTTCGTATTTTATCACCTTCTTTAAAAGGAATGAAACAATAGAATTTCTCATGGTTGCTTTTGAAATAGTTGTTAGATTTTTGTAATTCTATCAATATCTGATTTTTTAATGCTGTATCTCCATTATTTAGATAGATATTAGTGATTAGACCATCATAAGGAGATTTTATATTAATTTTTTCATTTGTTTGTAGATCTTGTATAACAGCTACTATATCATCCTTTTTGACCTTTGATCCAATAAATTCTTTTACATCAACTATGCCTTTAGAAGGTGAAACAATAGATTCTATTTTTGAAAAATCTAAGAAAATACCCTTTCCATCTGCAATAGTTGTTATTTTCCCCAAAAAAGCCCATGATATAATTGAAATTATAATAATAATCCCAACAATTAAAGCTATCCAATCTTTTGGTTTAACAATGATTAAGAGTTTATCTAACTCTTCTAATGAAGATATATTTTCAAGTGCTTTTTTTCTGAATATTGATTTTTTTTCTTCCTTAATCATAATTACCAGCCTAATTTCTTTAATATAATAATACTACTAATTAATTAGCAAGTATTTGAATAATTAATAGAATCTTTACTATATATGTAGATTTGTGTAGTTTTTTAGAAGCGATGAAAAAAAATTAGAAATTTATATTTTGATGAAATCAGAAAGAGGATCTCATGAAATAAAATCTGAATTTAGGTGAGTAGAGCGATGGCCCCCCCCCCTCAGCCTCTTGCAGAACCGTACGTGAGACTTTCGTCTCGTACGACTCCCATCAAGCAAATACACCTATCAAGTTTTAAACAAGATTTCTTTTTTTGATGACCTAAAAAAAAAGAACATGACTAATTTCACAGCTAAAGCTATAGGCATACGCCGTTTTCTTTTTCGCTCAGATACATTCTTTTTAATAATATATTGTTTAGAATTTGTTAATTTTTTTTAGCAATGTATACTTGCCATCCTAAAACATCATTTATACCTACTTTAAAAATAGGAAAAAATGTATTAATAACTTTAAAACCAATTTTTTTCAAATCAGATGAATTTATCAATGACATAGTTTTACAAATTAAAATAATGTAGCCATTGAGATTTAAAAAATTATAGGCATTTTTTAAAAATTCAATGGCATTTTGGTGTTCTATTACGCCCTTTGCAATCATTCCAGATCCAATGATTACATCTACTTTATCATCAAAAAAAATAGACTTTGAAATATCTTTATATTCAATTATTGCATTTTTATAATCCTTTAGTCTTATTTTTATTTCATCCAAAATATTTTTGTTATCATACATATAATCCCATAGATAATAATTGGATATTTTGTCAGAAAAAGAGTTCAAAATCATTTTGGCTAAAAGACCATTTCCAGAGCCTATTTCTAAAATTTTATTTTTATTTTTTTTTTGTAAAATTAACTTCATTATTTCATAAAAAAAAGGATGAATAAAATTTTCATAAATAGTGCGTAAATTAGGCTTAAAATAATCAAGCCAGTATTCTTTTTGTTTTAATGCAAAATTACTTTGAGAGTGGCTTTCTATCTCATTGCCATTTAAAAAATAAGATAATTTTGCAAGATTGTCTGTAATAGATTCAATTGTTTTTCTATCGGTAATAAAATACCTATTTTTTCCTTCGTCAATGACCAGATCTTTTTCCCAATAAAATTTATTTTCATGAAGAGAAATAAAATGAACTTTAAAAGATATATTTTTAAAATTAATAAAATAATTTATGTCTGAAAAACTATGTTTTATCTTAGCTTTATCAAAAGCTATATTAGATTTTTTTGCATCAGATAATATTTGATCAATAATTTTAAAAATTTCAGATGCATTAGCTTTTTTTTTGGGTTGAATTACTAGTTCATCAGAGATTTGAATATCAAATTTCAGCATTAAAAACCTCGGAACCTTTTTTGATAAGTTGTTCTATTTGATAGTTTTTTATTTGATTAGCAAATAAATCTCTTCTAAATAAATTATGTACTTTTTCAGAGTCATTAAAGGAAAAAATTAACCAGGAGAGCTCCTCATCTGTTACAATCAATTTATTTTCGCTTAAATACTTATTAGGATCTAATAAAAAAAAATCTATATTTTTTTTTGAATTATAAATATTTAAATAAGCTTTTTGAAATGTTTTTTCTTTAAAAATATATTTTGTTTTATCAAAAAGATTATATTTTGATGATATAAAATCCCATTCTTGTTGAAAGTTTGTATTTAAATCTGGTTCTTTTCTTTCTATCTTTTTTAGATTAACTTTTCTTTTAATTTTGTCGATAAAACAAAAAGGATTTTCTGCAAAAGGATCCTTAGTATTTGCAAAAACTTTTGATGGACAGCCTCGACAAACAGTATAAAAATGGCAATTTCCACATGCAGCATAATATTTAGCTCTTCTTAATTTTTTTAAGTAAATATTACCTAAAAAAACCTCTTCAAAACTTTGCTGAGGTAATTTACCTATGTTAATAGGAAGAAGTTTACAAGCATAGGCTCCACCATCAGGTCCTATTTGAGGAGGAGTAAATCCTGTAGAACATCCTAATAGAAAATCAGGGTTCGGTATTGGTAAATATTTTCCTCTTTCAAAGAGTATAAGTTTTAATAAATGGGCATCATGATTAAATCTTAATTTGCAATTTTGTTTTTGAAGTTCATCTTTTGTATCAAGATATTTGGATAAAATTTCATAAAGTTCATCGGGAGTAAATGAAGTTAAGTTTTTTCTAGCATTTCCAATAGCACATCCAACTGCAAACGAAAATTTTTCCAATTTTGTATCTTTTGCTAAAAATTTAATTAGTGGAATAAAAGAGTCTTTATTTGACGGATAAAGTGTAAATCTAACTGATGATGCGAATCCAAAATCATTTATTAAATTAAGTGCATTAAGAGTATTTTTAAAACTTCCTTTTCTTCTGGTAAGATCATGATCTTTTTCTAATCCATCTAAACTTAATTGAATTTCTTTAACATTAAAATCTTTTAATTTTTTTAAATTTTTTTCAGTTAAAGATTCAGGATTTGCCAAGACTCTGATATTATCACTTTTTTTTTGTAGTTCTTGAAAAAATTCTTCCCAATCTTTTCTGAGTAGTGGATCTCCACCTGTTATATTAAAATCAGACATCTTTACATTATATTTTTTTTCAAAGTCTTCAATTTGATCAAGGATCTTTACTAAATCTCTTATAGGAAGAGCATTTTTTCTTTCATTTTCATAAATAGAATCTTCATGCATATAACAATGTTTACAGTTATTATTACAACTAGTTGTTATGCTCATGAGAATTCTAAATTTAAACATAAATATCTCCTTTTTCAGATCATTTTTATTTTTTAAGCTCTATCCTAATATTTAATCTAAAAATTTTATATTATTTTTTTTTCTTATAAGAAAATAAAATTATTTTAACCTTGGATTAACATATTTTTTAAATTGGCAGCAATCATCCAACAATTAAATTGATTGGTTTTCGATGCCTATTTTACTTTTAAAAGAATTTTAATTTATAGCTGAGCTGCAGCTACATCATCAAAACCGCCAGCTAATTCTTTTAATTCTTCATGAGATATTTTTTTACCTGAGGATTGATTCAAAACTGCCATCATATTTAGGGTAGCTGCAATTGCTCTTTTTCTATTTTCTTCATTTTTTAGACCCCATTCTAAAAATTCTTTCCAATTTTTTTTTTGATCCATATTGTTTCCTTTTTTTTAGGGTTTAAGATATTATAAATTAATAATGTAATAAATTTAGCCTGTCAATTAAATATTTTTAAATTGAATTCTAGAGTTTAAATTCCAATTCATCAAAACTGTCAGCTACTTTGTTTAATTCTTCACTAGATATTTTTTCATCTGGGGAACGATACAAAATTGCCAACATTTTTAAGCCAGCTGCCATAGCTCTTTTTCTATTTTCTTCATTTTTTAAACCCCACTCTAAGAATTCTTCCCAAGATTGTTTTGGATTCATATTTTTCTCCATTAGTAAATAAATTTGTTTAAAAATTATTTTATTATATATTTTTTTTTAGTCAATCTAAATAATTTAATTTTGACATACTCCCACGACTAAAGTCGAGGGATTCTGGTTTTAAGCGGGAATTGCTCTAGCATTTCGAGTCTTATTTTCCCTATTCCACAAGACAATGCCCTGTCTTTTTATGTTTCTAGCAGCGTTTTTATCTCTCATTATTGTTTTTTTGCAATGAGGACAAATCCATATTCTATCTTTCAGAGTTAAATCTTCATTTATGTTGTTGCAGTGATAACAAGTTTCTCTAAGTTGATATTTTTTCTTTGCCAATACATTTTCAAAGCTTCTAAAACAATATCCATCCCAATCTTATTTCGAAATTTGATACAATCAATTAAAGTCTTTTCAATATCAAAAAATTTAACAATAATGCCGCCTATTTTATGCACATAGACTCCCGTAGTCAAAAGTTTTTCTGAATACCAAAAAAACGCATTGGAGGATAAGAAATAACAGGTTTATGAGCATCTTTAGGTAATGCCACATAAACAAAATGTGGAATTTGGGTTGTGATTTCATGGAAAGATATTTTTTCAATCGTTGTAATATATGAAACTAAACACTGATTACTACATATGAAATCAAAATTAATAAAAGAATTAAATTTTTGCATAAAACTTTGGGATGAAAAAGTGTATTGTAATTTTGGAAGAAAAATACAATGTGCAAATTGTGCAGCTCCTTATTTGCTATATAAATTAATTTCAAAAAAAGTTCTTCATGATGAAAAAGTGCCAAGATTGTCATTAGAAGATTGGAAAAAACTGTTAGATACTAAAATTTTTTAAATGTTAGCAAAAGGTCAAATTTCTATAAATGGTGCAAAAGCGATGCCCCGATTTAGACATTGAACCAACATTATCCAGTAAAATCCAATAGATTTTTAATCTTATCTTATTTATTTATGTTCATAGCGATTGGATGTTGTTGAATAAATGGGAATATTCCCTCCCTCATAATCCGTCGGTCACAGGTTCAAGTCCTCTTTGCCCCATTTTTCAAACAGCTAAAAAAAACAGCTTCTATTTTATTTTTTTTGTGATATTTCATACGTGTCCCCCTTTTGTGGCTTGCAGTGTGTCTCCTTAATTAAAATACTTAAAACAATTCCCCCCAAAAATACCTAAAGGAATTATAGACAAAGCTCTAAAAAAAGCAGTTCCCTGCGCTTCTATGCCATGCACAGCAAATTTAGCTAAAGTCGCATCTAAAATACCACCAACTAAAGGTAAGGCCAGACCATAACCAATAGCAGCAACAACTAATCCAGCAAAACTCATCGCAGTAGCCATCACCCTTGGTCTGTTATTTTCTCCAATTATAGGATAACCAATCACTTGGGCTGCAGAACTAAAACCAAGTAGAAAAAAGAGTAAATATAAAAGACAATATGACAAATGCGGTGTATATAAAATAACCAGCATAAAAAATAAGCAACAAAAAGCACCTAAAATCATCGGCGGTTTTCTTCTTCGTATTTTATCAGAAATCCAAGCAAAAATAGGTGCACCGATAATATAGCCGATAAAAAGCATGGAAGTAACCCCTGCTGCTTGTAGATTAGTTAAATGATGCACTTTAGCTAGATAAGAAATGCCAAAAAGAGCACCCAATACTGAAATCGGCAGGTTAAGAAAACAGATATAAAAACTGCCTAACCAATTTTGTTTTTGTTTTATAATTTCTTTGAGCCCGTCCCAGACCGAAAGCTTTAGAGCTCTTTTTAAATTTTTTTCTTCATTTAAAAAATTTAATTTTTAATAAAATTTCAGATATAACATTTTTAAAATCAATCTTATCCTTTTGAAAAATAGAAATAAAAAAAGTTTCCTAAAGAAATTTATTCCAGAGGTAAGAATTTTTTCTTTTTAGCTGAAAAATAAATTTTTTCAAAAACTTCATAACTTGAAAGCGTATCATTGTTTATATATTTTCTATATGATTCACAATCTAATATTATATAACTTTTCCAATGTCTATATGGAAAATAATTTATATCTTGAAGTCTATATAATATCTCAAAATTATCAATAAATGATGGTTTTTGCAGTGCAATAATAATCGGTGCAATAATAATTGGTTCTTTATAAAATATTGTAAAAGGAGATCCTCCTAAACTAGAATAAAAGTAGGTACTCCATATTTCTGTAGAAGAATTTACAAATAAAGTTCCTGGTATAAAGGTGGTATTATTTAAAGTTGCGCTGGACCCTATTTTATTATTTCCTCTTAATGCAGTAAATATTCTAAGGGAACCACCACCATTTCTTCCAACAGTTGACGAGGAAAATATTTTAAAAGCTCCATCCCCCAAATTTGGAAAAGTTGGAAAATCATTATCTACTACTAAAGTTAAATTTCCAAAGCCATTGTTTATTATTCTACTATGATCATTTAAAATAATATCTTTTCCTGCTTTTATGGTTAAATCATTTGTAGTATTGTTTATTTCAGTAGTATTAGATAAAGATCCTAAAAGAGAAATATTATTTCCCGCTTCTATATTTGTTGTTGACGCCCCAGATATAAAAGATTGATTGGCATTTGATGAAGTTATAGAAATATCATTGGAAGCTGTGATATTTAATACACCTATATTTGTTTGTACATATCCACCATCAGAAATATTTAGATTAGCATTTAAATTTATTGTTGTAGCTGCACTAGATGTATTTAATATTTCGGAAGAAAGATTATTTATTGTATCAGCTGTTATGTTCATAATACCGTTTGTTTTTATACTACACATTTTCGAAGCTGCCCCTAACAAATTTATTGTGCTATCGGAATTTATTGTCATGGTATCTACTCCAACAATAGTTGCAATATCATTAGTTCCGGAAAAAAGAGAAGCATTTCCATTTAATGTAAGATTAAGATCATAGCCAGATGTATTTGGAAGCCCAGTTGTTATAATAACTTGATCTCCTGCATTTGAATTCATTAAAAGCTCATCATTTACTGTTACATTGATATTACAAAGAGCCGTTGGGCTATTAGTATTTACACTTAATGTTCCTATCAATACATCTGCAACATTTCCTGAAGTTCCTGTTAAATTTCCAATCATAGATAAGTCATTTGTAGCTTCAACATTCACTGAACTTATTTTAAAGTCAGCGGTATTTGTTGCTCCTGTTATTCGACTCATAAGACCTCCAATAAAAGCAGTAGAATTTCTAGCTCCTGCCATAGAAATAGAGTCGTTTGCTTTTACTTTTACAATTGATGTAGAATCCACTATTAAAACTTCATTGACAGGGGGAACTCCCCCTAAGGTTACATACGATCCATGAAAGCCAATTCCTACTACATTATTAGAAACATCTCCTGCAGAAAGATTATCATTTCCTGTCATTGTAATATTATTTGCTTCAATATTGATTTCACCTTGAAAAGTTATAGATTGATTAGTCCAAGCTCCACCATGGCCTATCAATGCAAAATTATTATTAGTATTTTTGCTCTCAAGAGATAAATTTCTTGTAATTACACCCGCTATATTAGAAGAAGCTCCTCTAATATCACCTGTTATTGTTTGGGTTGATGTAGAACCTCTTTGCCTTAGATGCCCAATTAAAGCAAAGTCATTCGAACTACTTGAACTAGCTTGCAATATGGCATCTCTTCCGACAGAATGAATAATAATATTACCGGTATAATTTCCGTTCATAACAACCGCTCCTATGCCAATATGAGCATAGGTAGTAGCAGCTGTTCCAGCAAGCATCTTTAAGTCTCTTCCTACTGTTAATTCTATATTCGTATTCGGATTTCCTGTTTGATTCCAACCAATAATTGCAGGAGTAGAAGCCAAACTTCCTCCTTGTAAAATTAAATCTTGATTTGCATTTACAGCTATTGTTCCGCTGAATGTTCCAATTATACTTTCAACAGAACCTGTGGTGCTAAGAAGTTCAATATTATTAGTTCTTGAAAAAGCTGAAATATTTCCTGAAGTATCATTTAGAATTCTACGCTTAACATTCAGAAGATTATTAGCATCTAAAGTTAATTGACTTGATCTTGTCGAAATATTACTTATTGCATTGATATCACCCGCAGCTCCTGTTGTTTGAAAAAGAACAGTACCTGTTAAGCCACTTGTAAATGTTAAAGGCTCATTAATTTCAATATTATTAAAAGCAATATAGCTTGCATTCGTAGCATTTTTTACTTCATAGAAATTAGCAGTAGAGGTAAATGTTAAAGCTCCGGCTGTTGTTTTTAGAAGTACTATATCAGAGCTCTCTATGTCTAATCCATCAGTTAATGTGAGATCACCTACTGATTCAATAGAAAAACTTCCTGTTTGAGTGCTATTAACTAATGATGAATTACTTTCCAAAATAAAAGTTCCAGATGAATTAATATCCACAGTATCAACATCTGTTAAAGTAAATTTTCTAAGTTGAATATTCCCAATTGAAGTAGTTATATTTAAATTACTAGCATCATCAATAGTGATAGTACCATTACGAACGCTTGAAAGTCGTTCAAAAATTATATTTCCTGTAGTAGATGTTATGTTAATTTCATCTACATTTGTCATTACAAAAGGACGCTTAAAATGAACATCATCCACAGCTTGGAGGGTTAATGTTCCGTTTGGTGTAGTATTTGTACAAGTTAATCCATTTCCTGCGCTAGCGGAAGTATCATCAAATTCAATTTGACCCCCAGCTATAATCGAAGCTGTAGTAAAATCATTAATAAATCCCAGCCTTCTATTTACAGTAAAATCAGTGCCTGTATTCATAGTCACAGTAGTTGGGTCATCAAGTTCAAATCTTACAAATGTAGTTGATCCATTTACTGATTGTATATTTACATTAGTTGTATTATTTGTTTCGATAGATACTCCTGTGCCTATTGGAAAATTTATATCGCGTGTTGCTATCATTTCTAATTTATTAGCATTATCACATAGCACTTTTTGTATACTCGGAGTATTAGTAGCTATTATATCATTTGCTGCTGTAAAAATCATTTTTGATCCATTTGTTGCAGAAGTATCATCCAGCCAAACAGGCCCGGTACCATTTTGATTCAATTGAATATCATTTCCTGCTTGAAATGTTATCACAGAGGTTCCAACACTATCAGTAACCTTAAAAGAATTATCAAAAATAATATCGTTATCAGCTATTAAAGAGAGGTTGTTTCCTGAAGAAGTTAAAGTAACTGCATTAGTAATTGTAATATTTCCCGTCCCTCCTGCAGGACCTGCGGCAGTATTAATGATAACATTATTTGAACTTAAAACATCTTGAAAACCTGTTCCACCAGATACGCCCCTGTTAATATTGTTTGGAGTGCCTACAAATGTATAAGTTGATGTTCCTCCAGCAGTAGCCCAACTACCTGACGTTACTAATGTATTAATTATAATATCTCCAGGATCTAAAAGTAAGGTTCCTGTTAAACCATTTAGGGCTTTTGTAGAAACATCAGTTGGATCAAAATTTAATACTTGTTCTCCTGAGATTTCAACTGTGGAGCCATTACCTGCAAAAGGGCCTCCTTCAGCAAAAATAGATCCATAAAAAGTAGTCGTATCATCTGCCCAAATAACTACTTCGCCTGCATTTCCATTTAAAACAGAAGAAGACTTTATCACTACATTGGCTCCTATAATAGTAGTTGTAGCATTATAAATATTTACATTCCCCCCTCTAAAATCCCCTCCTATTAGAATTTTACCTCCATCATTGCAATTAATAGTAGATATTAAAGTATTATCTTCAATTGAAATATCTTTTCCCAAAACATGAATTTCTCCACCTGAACTTATGTAATTAAAAGCAGTAATAGATGTTTTATTATGAGATTCAATTAATCCCTCCTCAGAAATAATTTCTATATAAGCAGATTTATCCGATTGTTCTGATCCTATACTTTCAATAACACCATCTAAGTTAATAGCAAGAGAGTATAAATTTCCATCAGCTAAAATTTTTGATTGAAGACATTCAATAATTCCTTCATGATTAACGCCTGTAATAATTTCTTCTGGATCTTGGCTTTGATAAGTTATAAAAAGTTTATCTTGATCATTCGGTCTTAATATTACATCTACCCCTGCAGCAATGCCTGCAATTCCTTCTGGACAAAAAATTAAATTTTGATTATCAACTTGATAAGCAATTAAAAACACATCAGCGCCGATAGCTTCAATACATCCTAGGTTTTGTATTGTTTTGTTAGAAGATCCTGTAAAATTGATCTCTGTACCTAGTAAGAATGCCGCATTCATACAATCTAAAGTAGATGCTATAAAGCTATATGTTGAAACATAACCGGTCTCTCCTATAACAATTCCGTTGGTATTTATTAGAAAAACCTCCCCATTGGATTCAAGTTTTCCCAAGATATTGGAAACATTTACAGACTCTACCCTATTTAAAATAGCTGATGTCATGTTTGGCTGTATAATATTTGTAACCTCATTTAAGCCAATTGAAAAATCTTGCCAATCAATTATTGTTCTATCAGAAGTAGTAGTAATAACCAAATTACTGCTAGATTCATTAAATACAGCACTTCCTTCTACGACAGTTGGGGTTGATGGGTTACAAAATGACTTGAAAGACAAGGAAATTAATATAAAAAAAATATACTGAAATATTTTGATATTAAACATATATTAATCCCCCCCCCTATAATTGACAAATAATTATATTGATAAATAAGTGCAAGCATATTTATTATTTAATCTACTTGTATAGAAGTTGCTGCATAAGCAATAAACTAATTTTATTAAAAAGTTAAGCTATTGCACATCAATGATCAAACAACATGCCAAAACTTTAAAATTGCAAGTTATTTGATAATAGATTAGATCTTGAACATGCTATAACGCTTTATATATTTAAAACGAATGCAAAATGAAATTTATTAGTTCTTGTTTCTATCAAAGAATCCAAACGATGCAGTTGATACCCCCAATCTATTCTAATATTTAGATATGTATCAATTTGATATCTAAGTCCAGGACCTATACTTATAAGATATGGGTTTTTATCATTTGAAACTTTCTTATGATTACTTCCAGCGCCATAATCTAAAAAGCCGAGAAATATTAATGAATCTTTAATATTTTTTTTTGTTTTAATTTGTTTAGCAATATGAAAATGAGGCGATCTAATTTCTAAAGAAGCTAAAATAACATTATCTTTATTTACAACTCTTTCATCATAACCTCTAACAGTATTATAACCGCCAAGATTTAATTGTTCATAAGAAAGTAAATTTTGAGAAGATAATTGATATCTAATATTTGTCAAAATAGAGAATTTGTACGGCAAATAAACTATTGGCAAAAAAGAACCTCTTAAATAAATATATTTATTTTTTGCCCCTGCTCTAAGAGAATTATAATTAGAATTTTTTTGATTAGAAAAAAGTTCCCCAGGTGAATAAAAAAGTCCAATATCAAAAAGAATTTTACTACGTCTTGCTTCTCTTGTTAGTTGATATTTTAAAAGAGCTTGGGTTGTTAAAACTTTATTACCAAAAAAAGGTATGCCAAAATGTCTTAAGTTTGTGTTTGTTTTTTTTACATCAATACCCCAAATAAACTCATGATAATTAGGATATAAATAGGTTATAGGAATTGTATATCTTAAACTTAATTGTTTAGCTGTCCCCCTATTGGTAGTATTTTCTAAATTTGTTAAAGCTTTTGTTTTTGAAAACCCACCATAAAAATTTATTGAATGTTTCCATAAAAATGGAATTACATAATTGAAAGTATGGCCATTAAATCTTTGAAAGATTGTTGACGTTATCCATTGATATGAAAAAACTTGATCTTTTTTAAATAAATTACCAATTGTAAAGCCTGTAAATAATCTATTATCTCCCGTTAAATCAAGACCAGTATTATCAAATCCTAAAGTAAAGTTAAAAGGAAACCTATCTTCTGTTAAAAATATTACATTTGTTGTTTTTGGATCATTTCCTGGCTGAAGCATAATATTTGAATTTCTAAAAGGATTTTTATTTAACATATAAAGTTCTTCAGCTAGTTTTTTAGTATCAATAAAAGATCCTTTTTTTAAAAAAACATATTTTTTTAAAAGTTCTGTTTGGAAATATTTATTATTTCGAAATTTAACTTCATCCAAAGTGCTTTCACATATTATTAATACTAATACATCATCTTTGAAAGATTTAGGTGATGTAAAAACAATTACAACTGGCCGATTGTTTCTTTTATAATATTCAATGATTGTTTTTTTTATATCTTCAATTGTTTCTTTTGTACTTTTTTGATTTAAGTAGCATTCTAGTTCTTTTGTTAATACTTTTTCTTTTGTTGGTAGTTTTATGTTTTTTATTGTAATCCCTTCAGTAAGATTATTGGGTATTTCAGTTGGGTCATTTACTAGTAAGATACCTTTCAAAGAATGGTTAAGATTTTCATTTTTATTTGGTGATTTTATATTTTTTATTATAATGTCTTCAGTATGAGCATTGGA
>JAAKFI010000010.1 GCA_011065125.1 Candidatus Anoxychlamydiales bacterium
GATATTAATTTAAGGAGTTATTATGTTCATCAATTTTTTAGAATATGTTTATAGATTTTTTCATTTAACTTTTCCAACTGTATTTACTTATGCTTCAACTAGAATGATGTTATCTGCAATAACTTCACTTTTAATTACTATTTTTTTAGGTCCTTTTGTAATAAAAAAATTATATTCATTAAAGATTCATCAGACAATTAGGGGAAAAGAAGAGTGTCCGATGCTTTTTTCACTTCATAAAAAAAAGAAAGATACTCCTACTATGGGAGGAGCATTGATTTTATTTTCTATGTTGATTTCTTTATTTTTATGGATGGATATAAAAAGTACTTTTACTTTGATATTACTTGGCTCTACTCTTTGGCTTGGTTTAGTCGGAGGAATAGATGATTATTTAAAATTAAAATATAAGCATTCTAAGGGAATGCCATCTAAGGTGAAGTTTTTGCTTCAAATAGTTTTTGCAGTATTTATAGCATTTTTTTTGATATTTCCAAACGATAGTATAAAAACTAAAAAAATGAAATTATATCCAAAGGTATTAACTAAACATGAAATTATAAAAGTAAAAAATAACTATAGTATCAAAAAAGATGAAAATAAGAATCTTACTACAAAAGAATATATGTCAAAATTATATATTCCATTTTTTAAAAAACCTATAAAACTAAAAGGACCACTAATTAGTATCTCTTTTTTATTAATTATATTTGTGATAGTTGGATCTTCAAATGCTGTAAACTTAACAGATGGATTAGATGGGCTAGCCTCGGGCTGTCTTATAATGGTTGCTGCCTCTTTTGGTATAATTAGCTTTTTGTCTAATAATATATATATGGCTAAATATTTAAATATTCTTTACTTAGAAGGATCTGGAGAAATAGGAATTTATCTTTTTGCTATGGCAGGAGCCTTACTTGGCTTTTTATGGTATAATGGATATCCTGCTCAAATATTCATGGGAGATACGGGATCACTTGCTCTTGGTGGAATTATTGGAATATCGGCTATTCTATTAAGACGTGAAATTTTACTTGCAATTATAGGGGGGGTATTTGTGATGGAAGCTCTTTCTGTGATTTTGCAAGTTTTAAGTTATAGATATAGAAATAAAAAAAGAATTTTTTTATGCGCTCCACTTCATCATCATTTTGAATATAAAAAAATGCATGAAACAAAAGTTGTATTAAGGTTTTGGATAATATCTCTTTTACTTGCTATAATTGGAATCGCTTCAATTAAATTTCAATAAGCATGAAAAAATATTTAATTTTAGGACTTAAAAAAAGTGGAATAGCTGCTGCTTTTTTTGCTCTTCATAAAAAAATTGATATTATTTGCTTTGATGATAATTTAGAAAATAATTCAAAAATAGAAAATTTAAAAAATAATAATGTGGTTGTTACAAATGATATTTCAAAAATTAATTTAAACAAAATATGTACTATAATTAAATCACCGGGGGTTTCGAATAATCATGAAATAATTAAAAAAGCAAAAATAAATAATATTGAAATTATCTCAGAAATTGAATTTGGTTTTAAGTATATGCAAAATAAATGCATTGCAATTACAGGAACGAATGGAAAAAGCTCTCTTACTACTTTAATTACACATATTTTAAATGAAAATAATATTCAGGCTATTTCTTTAGGGAATATAGGTCTTCCATTAACACAGTATTTAATAAATCCTAAAGAAGAAATAGTAGTTTTAGAACTATCTTCTTTTCAACTTGAAAATATTTATTCTAAAAAAGTAGATATTGCATGTATTACAAATATTGAAGAGGATCATTTAGATAGATATGATAGTTTCTTGTCTTATGCAAATTCTAAATTAAACATTTTAAAGATCTTAAAAAATGATTTTTTGTTTTTTACAACTAAAAAAGTAAAAGATGAATTTAATTTAAAAAAAGCAAATCTTTGCATTGATGATATATTTGATTTTGCAAAAAAAATTTTAAAAAGTTTTAAAATTGATTTTGCAAAAGCTATAAAAACCTTTAAAAATTTAGAACATAGATTAGAGTTAATATATGATCGAAACGAAATAAAAATATATAATGACTCAAAATCAACAAATATAAATTCTGTAATATATGCTCTTAAAAAAATAAAAAGATGTGATATTTTAATTTTAGGTGGATATGATAAAGGAAATTCTTTTACAATTTTAAATAAGTTTATTACAAATAAGATAAGATATACAATTGCAATTGGTGATACAAGATTTAAAATTGTAAAAGAATTAAAAAAAAATAAAGTAGAAATAATTAATAATTTTGATATAGCTATTAATAGAGCAATTATGCTTTCAAAAAAAGGAGATACGATTTTATTTTCTCCAGGATGTTCTAGTTTTGATATGTTTAAAAACTTTGAGCATAGAGGGGATGAATTTAAAAAAATAGTATCTCAAATATTAAAAGGGGAAAAAAAGTTATGACAAGAAAAGATGTTATAATAATTTCAGTTCTTGTAAATGCAGCTCTGCTAGTTATTTTATTTGTAAGTGCAATCAATTCAAATGATGAAAAAAGATTTGAAAAAACATTGTCACAAGAAGAAATTTTAAAAGATGAACTAAATGAAGATACTTTTTCTATGTTGGAAAATGAGAAAAAACATGAACTAAATATTTTAAAAGAAGAAGATAAAAAAGAAAGTGAATTTTTAGCAATTGCAGAAGAAAAAATAGTAGCAGATCCAATTCAAGAAGAAAAGATTGTTCACAAGTTACCTATAGCATCTAGTATAGAAGAAGTGAAAAAGGTTAAAGAAGTTCTAAACACTAATTCCATAGATGTAACAGTGCAAAAAGGGGATAGTTTAGATAGAATAGCTAGAAAACATAAAGTTAAAATTTCTGAAATTATTAAATTAAATAATTTATCTTCATCTTTTTTAAAAGTAGGACAAAAATTATCTGTTCCTGTAAATGAAAACAAAAAAGAAATTGTTTTAGCAAATCCTATCAAAGAAATGAAAAAAGAATTAATGGATCCAGAATATTACATTGTAAAAACAGGTGACAATCCATATACTATAGCAATGAAACATAATATCAAGCTTTCAACCTTATTAAGACTAAATGAATTGAATGAGAAAAGAGCAAGAAAATTAAAACCGGGTGATAAACTTAGAATTAGATGAATAAAAGAATAGTTGTTTTAATTGCATGTGCTTTAATTATTTTTTCAATTGGACTTGTAATGGTATTTAATACAACTTCTGCTGAAGTATTAAATAGATCTTTAGATAAATCTACAACAGATTCTTTAGTAAAACAGATTCTTTATGGTTTTATTGGGATTATTATAGGTTTTATAGTCTATTACTTTGGATATAATTCTATTATAAAATATTCTCAAGTTTATTTAATTATAGGGTCAATCTTATTACTTTTAGTATTTGTTCCTTATATTGGTCATTCAATAAATGGTGCTAATCGTTGGATTGGTCTTTTTGGTTTTACAATTCAGCCTTCTGAATTTATGAAATATATTATTCCAATTTTTTTTATTCATAGAGCTTTGAAATATAAAGGAAGCTTAGAACTTTTTAATTTTATAAAAGCTCTTTTTTTTTTAGTAGTGCCGATGGGATTGATATTATTAGAACCAGATACAGGTACTACAATTATCATTTTAGTATGTTTAATGTTAATGTTTTTTATAACTAAAGTAAGACTTTTATATTGGGCGTTGCCACTACTGTTTTTAACTAGTCTAGGATCAATAGCTGCATATAACATGCCCCATGTTCCAGATAGAATAAGAGTATATTTAAATCCAGAGTTAGATCTTAGAGGTAAAGGCCATCAACCCTATCAATCAAAAATTGCAGTAGGATCCGGGGGGATATTTGGTAGAGGACTTGGAGAGAGTCTTCAAAAGTTAGATTATCTTCCAGAAGCTAGAAATGATTATATAGCTGCAATTTACGCTGAAGAAATGGGCTTTGTAGGTATATGTTTACTTATTTTTTTATATATGTGTATTGCATACTCAGGTTTTTATATCGCTTTTAATGCAATAAAGAAAGAAGGATTTTATTTAGCTACTTTTTTAACTTTTTTATTAACCTTTCAAGCTTTTTTAAACTTAGGGGTGGTATCAGGACTTTTACCGCCTAAAGGTATTACTCTTCCATTTTTTTCTCAGGGAGGTACTTCTTTGATTGTAAATATAATAGCAATTTTTCTATTATTAAGCATTGCAACTGATGAAAGCATTAGATATAAGCGATGCAAAGTAAAAAGATAAAAGTATTAATTTCAGCATCAGGAACAGGGGGCCATTTAATCCCTGCTCAAATGCTATCAGATCAACTTCAAAAAAAAAATATAACTATTTTTTTTGCAGCTAAAGATTTATCAAAAAAAAAGATTTTTGCAAAGGAAAAGTACTTATATAAAGATATAGAATCGGCTTATCCAAATAAAAATATTTTTTCTTTTTTTTATAAAATTTTAAAAGGAACACTCCAAAGTATTTTTTTAATATTAAAATTAAAACCAAAAATAGTAGTTGGTTTTGGATCTTATCATACCTTTCCTGTAATATTAGCATCTTATATTTTAAGAAAAAAAATCATCTTATTTGATTCTAATAGTTATCTTGGTCTTACAAATAGAGTTTTTGCAAAAAAAGCAAAATTTTTAGCTCTTCAATTTGAAATTAATAAAAAATTAAAAAATATTCAGCTTGTAAAAATGCTTCCTTGGATTGATATAAAAAATATTGATAATTTTGAAAAAATCACAAAGTTAAAAAAAGATAAATTTACAATTTTAATTTTTGGAGGATCTCAAGGATCTGAAATAATAAATAAAAATTTCATAAAAAATTTATCTATTTTTAAAGATAAAGAAATTCAAGCAATTCATCTTTTAGGTGAGATAAAAGATATAGTAAAATATAAAAATATATATGAGGAAAATAATATTTCTTCTTATGTTACGGATTTTGAAAAAGATATGTTTTCTCTGTATAAAAATTCATCGTTTGTGATCTCAAGATCAGGGGCTTCTACAATCTCTGAGTTAATTCATTTTGAAATTCCATCACTTTTAATTCCATTTTCAAAAGCTAAAGAAAATCATCAATATACAAACGCTTTATTTATGCAAAATCAAGTAAAGGGATCTATTCTTTTAGAAGAAAAAGATATTGAAAGTAATTTTATAGATATTTCAAAAGATATCTTTGAAAAAAATAAGATATTATTCTTAAAAGAAAACATAAAAAAATATAAATCTTTAATAAATACTCAAAATAGAAAACAATTATCTGAAATAATTGTAGATTTGGTGAATAAATGACAAAGACTTATCACTTTATAGGTATTGGCGGAATAGGCATGAGCGCTCTTGCTAAAATACTTCTTCAAAAAAAAATGATAGTAAAAGGAAGTGATGTAAAATTTAATCAACAGATAGTATTTTTTAAAAAAAATAAAGCTAAGATTTTTTTATCACATAAAAAAGATAATATCTCAAAAAAAGATATAGTTGTTTTTTCAACAGCTATAAATAAACAAAAAAATGTTGAATATCTTCAAGCTAAGAAATTTAAATTACAGATGTATCATAGATCCGATTTATTAAATGAAATCATGGATGGGTATAATAAAATATTAATAACAGGATCTCATGGAAAGACTACAACTACTTCATTAATGTCATATGTTTTTACAAAAGCTAATTTAGATCCAAGTTTTGTGATTGGTGGAATTTCTAAAGCTCATAATACAAATGCTCATCTAGGAAAAGGAAAATATTTTATTGCAGAATCTGATGAATCGGATGGCTCTTTTTTAAAAACAAAAGCTAGTTGCGCTATAGTCACAAATTTAGATGAAGAGCATTTAAATTATTGGAAAACTTTTGCAAATTTAGAAAAAGCATATATTAAGTTTTTTGATTTAATAGATAATAAAGAGACGCTTCTTTGGTGTAAAGATTGCAAAAACTTAGATGAAATAAGCCCTAAAGGCATTTCATATGGATTTTCAAAAAAAGCTGATGCTGTTTGCTCAAATGTTAAACAAAAAGGTTTTTTTACATATTTTGATATTAAATATAAAAATAGAATTTATAAAGATATCCAATTAAATATGATTGGAAATCATAGCGTTTTAAATGCTCTTAGTGTGTTTGTTTTATCATTAAATTTAGGACTTGATGAAAATATCATAAGAGATGCTTTTAAAATGTTTTTAGGAACTAAAAGAAGAGTAGATAAAATAGGCACCCATTTAAAAATAGATTTTTTAGATGATTATGCTCATCATCCAAATGAAATAAAAGCTACTTTAAATGCAATTAGATCAGCAGAAAAAGAAAGAAAGATAATAGCTATATTTCAACCTCATCGTTATTCAAGACTAAAAGATACAATAGAAGGGTTGAAAGATGCTTTTAAAGATGTTGATGAGTTAATAATTACAGATATTTATTCAGCAGGTGAAGAAAAAGATAAAATTATTGATGAGAAATATTTAGAAAGCTTTTTAAAAGAAACTACAAAATTCGTTAAATATGTACCAGATGAATATTTAAATATTTATTTAAAAGAACATTTAGAAATTTATGATTTAGTAGTAGCGCTAGGAGCTGGAGATATTTCTTATAAAATAAGAGAGTTTTTTAAAGAATTTTCGAAAAATAAAAGAAAAATAGAAGTGGCTATCTTATTTGGTGGTAGATCAAACGAACATGAAGTTACGATATCATCTACAAAAAATTATTTAAAACTATTTGATAAAAATATTTTTTCACTTAAGTATTTTAAAATAAAAAAAGATGGAAAATGGCTATATTCTGAAAATGATTTTTTAGAGTATGATTATGAATACACTTTAGATATATCTTTTTTTAAAATGCTAAAAAAACTAGTAGATTCAGATCTTGTTTTCCCAATTTTTCATGGACCTTTAGGAGAAGATGGGATGATTGCAGGATTTTTAGAAACTTTAAATTTACCATATTTAGGAGCTGATTATAAATCATCTTCTCTTAGTATGGATAAAGCTTTTTGTAAAAATATAGCTAAGATAAACAAAATTAAAATAGTAGATTTTTTAGAAATTAATATTTTAGATTATAAAAAAAATATGAAAAAAATAATTTCTAAAATTATTAAAAAGTTAGGACTTGATCTTTGCATAAAAGCTAATAGTTTAGGCTCTAGCATAGGCATCTTTTTTTCAAATGATGAAAAAAGCTTAATAGAAAAAATTGAAAAATGTTTTGAGTATGATGATAATATAATTATAGAAAAAAAAGTAATTGCTAATGAACTTAATGTATCAATCATTGGAAATGCAGATATATATGTATCTAAACCATTTCTTTTACATACCAAAAATATTTTTTTTGATTATGAAAAGAAATATTTAACTAAAAATACAAAGATAGAAAAACCTGATAAAATTTCATTGAAAAAAGAAGAAGAAGTAAAAGAATTAGCAAGGCAACTATATCAAGTTCTGAAATTAAAAGGTTTTGCTAGGATTGATTTTTTTATTAATGAAAATGAAGAAATATATTTTAATGAGATAAATCCAACTCCTGGTTTTGCATCTGAAAATAGTATCTTTATAAAAATGCTTTTATTAGAAATGACAAATACACAAATAATTGATAGATTGATAATTTCATCTTTAAATAAAAATAGATTACTAAAAAAATTAGAAAAAAAGCGATGAAACAAAAAAAAATTAAATTATCTAAAGCAGTTTTTTTAATTATTTTATCTACAATTATTTTTTCATCTATAAATATTTATTTTTATATAAATTATAGAAAATTTCAAAAAAAAAGACTTTTTGATCCTAAATATGACATTATGTCTATTTTACATTCTACAAAAGATGATTTAAGGTTAGATACCCCTTATTTAGCGGAAGTTTTAACTTTATCAAGTAATAATCCTAAAAATCTTTTTTTATATCCAGTTGAAGTAGCTCAAAATTTATTAAATGAAGAACCAATTATCAAAAATGCAAAAATAAAAAAAATAAAAAATAATACTTTAAAAATTGATTATGAAATTAAAAATCCTATAGCTTTTTTATATGATTTTGAAAATATAGCTTTTGATGAGGATTATAATATATTTTTTGTATCTCCATATATTGAAGCTAATAACTTAATAGATGTTTATATAAATATCGAAAACAGTGAATTAGACCTAAAAAAACCTTTGATAGATAAAAGATTAAAACTGGCAAATAGTTTTATAACTGAAATTAAAAAAAGTGGATTTTTAGACCTTGTTAAAATTAATTTAATAGATGTCTCTAGATCCTATCATGAAAGTTACGGTAAAAGAGAAATAGTTTTAACAATATTGGAAGAGATGCAAATAGAAATTAATTCAAAAAATGTAAAACTTATTTTCCCAAGATACTTAAGGCTTCCTATAAAAAATTATCTTCAACAACTTAGTAATTATTTAAGTTTAAGAAAAAAAATGCAAATTGATTACCTTCATCAATTAAAAGATATAGAAGATATAAAAAATGAAATAATCTTCAAACCTAAAACTATAGATCTTAGAATTCAGAAATTAGCTTTTATTGATGAAAAAGGATAAAATTAATTTTTTTTAAAAAATGTTAGATGTTTATTTAAATAGTCTGATAAAAGTTTTTATCAGACTATATTTTTTAAATTAAAAAGCAACAGCAGCTGCAATGCAAGCTGATTTGCAAGCCCACCAAACCGCTACAGCTGTCCAAGGTCCTGTAGATGATGCGCCCGCTGTAGCAGCTACACATCCAGCTAAGCAAACGGGAAGAAGTATTGTCCCAGGTCCGCCAGCAGCTTCTGCTTTAGGTAAATTAATTAAAGCTATTAATACAATTATTGGAACTGCTAATAAAGAAATTGTTTTAGCTGTTTTTGAAATAATACCAGAATTAATAAAGCCAGAAAAAAAATTTGGTTGTATGTTGTTTTGATCTATTCTCATATATACCTCCTGATGAGACAAAAAAGTTATATATGTATATATATATTATGTAAATTTATTTATAAAAATTTGTAATCAAAAACTGATCGAAATTATAGTTAAAAAACTGAAGTTATTAAAATTTGAAATTTGAAAATTAAATTTTATTTGAATTTTTAATTTATATTATCAATACTATGTTTTAATAAATTTAACCTTTTTTAATTATGTCTTTAGGATTAGAAATAAATATAGAAGAAATTAGTAGTAAAATAGTTTTAAGATTAGTAGGTAGGATTGATGCAAAAACTGCGCCTACACTTCAAAATAAAATAGAAGTACTATTAAAAGAGGGTTATAAAAATATTAATTTAGATTTTTCAAATATTTCATATCTTTCAAGTGCTGGACTTAGAGTTTTAATATCATCTACAAAAGAATTAGAAAAAGAAAAAGGAAGATTAACTATATTTTCTGTGTTAGACAATGTTTATGAAATTATAAAACTTACAGGTTTTGAGAAAATTTTAAATATTTATAAAAATGAAAAACAGGCTTTAACAAGTTAAATTGTGAGTATTTTTAATACAAATGATATTGATCAATTAGTAAAAGATTTATATCAACCTTTAAAAGCAAGAAATCCCAAATATCAAAAGAAAAAAAAAGTAATTATAATAGCGGGTCCAACCTCTGTTGGTAAAACGAATCTTTCTATATCTATTGCTAAAATTTTGAATGCAGAAATTATTTCAGTAGACTCTATGCAAGTATATAAAAATATGGACATAGGTACTGCTAAAGCAACTATTGAACAAAGAAAAGAGATAAAGCATCATTTAATAGATATTAAAAATATAAATGAACCATTTAATGTTTCGGAATATTATAGATATGCACATAAAGCACTTAGGGAGATATTCACATCTAATAAAACTGCTATAATTGTAGGAGGCTCTGGTTTTTATATTCACGCTCTTTTATATGGCCCACCGCTTGGTCCTCCATCAGAGGCTGAAGTTAGAAAAGATTTAGAAGAAAAAATGAAGTTAATGGGAGCCGAATTTATGTATGAAAGGCTTCAGATGGTAGATCCTAAATATGCAAAGACCATAACTGAAATGGATAGGCAAAAAATTATAAGAGCTTTAGAAATTATAACGATTACTAAAAGAAAGGTCTCAGATATACCTAAACCTCAAATTATTAAATCTGATTTATATGATTATAGAAACTGGTTTTTATATTACCCGAAAGATATTTTATATAAAAAAGTAGAAAAGCGCTGTGATGAAATGATAGAAATGGGATTTATTGAAGAGGTGAAAAAACTATTAAAAGAAGGTCTTTTAGAAAACGCTAGCGCCGCTCAAGCAATTGGTTATAGACAATGTATCGAGTATTTAAATTCCAATCAAACAAATGAAGATTATTTGAAATTTGTTTATAAATTTAAACAGGCATCTAGGAAGTATGTAAAAAGACAGTTTACCTGGTTTAGAAAAGAGCCTTTTTTTAGATGGATGAATCTTCTTGAAATACCCATTGAAAAAGCCAAAGAGTTTATTTTGCAAGATTATGAGCAAAATTAAAAATATTTTTCATTTCTATAATCCAATAAAATTAAATTATTTTTTATAATAATAATTTCCTTGCATTTTCTTTTTTTTATTTTTAAAATCAAGGAAGCTGTAGAAAACAATTTACACAAAGGAAAATGTTTCATATTATTGTAAGCTAGTTTTTCAAAATTTTATTTCTTAAAAGGTGAAAATAAATGGAAGATCAAAAAAATAAAAAAGACGAAATTATTCAAGAAATTGAAAAGTTATCTAAAGTAGAAAATAAAATAGTTTTTTTGCTTGATAAAATGCAAGAAGCTTTGCGAGCGCAACCTTTAGATTTCAAGTTTTTTTGGGAGATAAAAGCTATTTGTTTAAATCTTTTTAAAGAAAATATAAGCATGTCTTTAAGAGCAAGGCTTTGGGATAAATATTTAGAAATTTTAAATGAATCTAAAAAAGTAAAAGATGTAATTGATGATCAAAATGCATTTGCAATAGAGCAAATAGAATTAACAATTGATGTACTTGAAAAAGATTTAAAAAATTTTTATGATCTTTTAAAAAATATAAAAACTATATATATTGAAATGAATAAAGCATTTGAAAGTAATTTGCTTTTTTTTATAGATATTCAAAAAGAACTTACTTTATTGAATTCTTTTGCAATCAGAGTAAATTCTTTAAGAAAAGAGATAATTAAAATTTCGATGAAAATAAAAACAAAATCTTCTTTTTTCACAAGATTGTCATCAATTGGAGATCAAATATTTCCTAAAAGAAAAGAAAAAATTAATTTATTATCTTTAAAGTTTTCGAATGCTATAGACGAGTATATAGGGGACTTGGATGATCAAAAAGCTCCTTATTATGTCTTAAAACAAGAAATTAAGGAACTTCAAAATTTAGCAAAAACATTTACTATAAACACTAATTCTTTTACAGATTCTAGAATCAAGCTATCTAAATATTGGGATAAAATTAAAGAAAGCGAAAAAGTATATAAAAAAAATCAACTCAAATCAAAAGATAATGCAGCATTAATTGAAGAGAAAATTAAAGAATTTAAAATACTTTGTAAATCTGAACCTAAAAAAAACGACGCTTTTAAAAAAGAAAAAGAATTAATTGAAGAAGTTAAAAAAGCAGATTTATTAAAGGGGGATGTTTTTAGATTAAAAAGACAAATTGAAGATGCTAAAAAAAATCTTTTTGAAGAGGAAAAACAAAAAAGAGAAGAGATTTCAAAAAAATTAAAAGAAGAGAAAAATAATAGAGAAAAGGAAATTGAAAACTTAAAACTCTCAATACAAAATCTAGTTAACAATAATAAATTAGATATTGAAGAAATAAGTACTCAAAAAAAATCTCTAGAAGAGAAAATGCAGAAGCTTAATTTATCTAAATTGGAATCATTGATGTTAAGTATGAATTTATCAAAACTTCAAGATAGCATAGAAGAAAAAGAATTAACACAGTTAGTTGACTCTACTAATCTAAATGAACTTAAAGATCTCTTTGAAAAAAAAGCTAAAAAAAGAATTGAAATTAAAAATAAATACGAAGATTTAAGAAAAGAGCTTAATGGCTCAAATTTCGATTTTGAAAGAGCAATTGTTTTTAGAGATTTAATAGATTTTCAAAAAAGTAGACTTGATAAGATTAATTTTTCAATAGAAGAGTTAGAATTAAAAATTATAAATTTAGAAAATAGTTAGATTGTGAAACTTTGTATTTTTGATCTTGATAAAACAATACTTAGAATAAACAGCTCTTTTCATTATTATATTTATTTATATAATAATAGAATTTTACCATTTAGTTCATTATTTAAACTGTTTAAGTATTATATTAAGTATCAATTTTTTAATTTAAGTCCAAAAGAACTTCATAACGTTGTTTTTAATAGATTTTTGAAGGGAAAATATTTAAATATTATTTCAGATTATGTTGATACCTATCTTGAAAAATATCTATCTAAATCTTTTTATTTACCTGCTGTTTTAAAAATGCAAAGTGCAATTAATAGAAAAGATCATGTTATTTTGCTTTCAAATTCTCCTGATTTTTTAGTAAAAAAGATAGCAGAGGTTTTAAAAATTAATGATTATAGAGCTTCAACATACATAGTAGATGCTAAAAATAGACTTTTAAATATTGAAAAAGTCATAGATGGAGTGGAAAAGAAAAAGATAGCTTTAAAAATAGCTGGAAAAATGAATATAAAAAAAGAAAATATAGAAGTATATTCAGATTGTATTTGGGATCTGCCTCTTTTTGACATAGCTAATAAAAAAGTTGCTGTAAACCCAACTAAGAAATTATTAAAACATGCTTTAAAAAACAATTGGGAAATTATATGACTATAGGTTTATTTACTGGCACTTTTGATCCAATTCATAATGCTCATATTAATCTTGTAATTGAAATGTTAGAAAAAGCTAGTTTAAAAAAAATCATTGTTTGTCCTTCTAAATTATCACCTTTTAAAATGGATAAAAAGCCAATAGCTTCAGATATGGATAGATACAATATGGTAAAACTTGCTTTTCAAAATATCAAAGAAGTAGAAGTTAGTGACTTTGAATTAAAAAATGAAGCTCCTTCCTATACGATTAATACAATTTTAGAATTTAAAAAATCAAATGATCTCAAATTAATTTTAACTGAAGATATGCTTTTATCACTTCATGAATGGAAAGATTATAAAAAAATTTTAGAATTTGCACCTCTATTAGTAGGGTGTAGACAAAAAAAAATTACTAGTTTTCAAAATAATTATTTCACTCTTTCAAAAAATAATTTTATTCAAACAAATATTTTTGAGATCTCAGCTTCAGCAATTAGAGAAAGACTCTCAAATAAAAAATATATATACTCATTAACTCCAAAAGAAATTATGGACTACATTCACGCACATAAGTTATACTATTAACTTATTAAAAATTAGAATTTTATATGAAAAAAGATCCCAAAAAAACTTTAGATTTAATTGCCCAAACAATTTACGATAAAAAAGGTGAAAACATAATTGCTTTAGATGTTAAAGGTATATCTTCTATAACAGATTATGTGATTATAGCATCAGCCAATGTTGAAAGACATTCTCAAGCGATAGCAAAATCAGTAATTGACGAATTAAAAAAAATAAAAGAAAGACCATCATTCATTGAAGGGGCTAGTGATGGAGATTGGATAGTTATCGATTATATGAATATTATGGTTCATATTTTTATACCTGAGCTTAGAGAAAGGTATAAGTTAGAAAGTCTTTTTTCTGAAGCTAAAATAATCGATTTAAACATAAAAATTTCAAATGAGGTTTAAATGTCAAAAAAAAGAGTTGTAATAACAGGAATGGGAATAGTATCAGCATTTGGAAATGACGTTGATGAATTTTATAATAATCTTTTAAATGGCAATAGCGCAGTTGATAAAATAACAAGTTTTGATGTAGAGGAATACCCAACTAAAATAGCAGGTGAAATTAAAGATTTTGATACTGGTGAATACATGCAAAAAAAGCTTGCTAGAAGAGCTGATAAATTTATTATATATGCTATCGTTGCAGGTAAAAAAGCTCTTGAAATGTCAAAACTTACAGATGAAGTTTTAGCTAATCTAGATAAAACTAAAATTGGAACAATAATTAGCTCCGGAATGGGTGGTATGCAAGCCTTTTCTGATGGGGTTGAAACTCTTATAACCAAAAATTATAAAAGACTAACTCCATTTTTCGTTCCTATGATTATTACTAATATGGCAGGAGCACTTTTAGCAATAGATATGGGATTTCAAGGACCTAACTACTCTATTTCAACTGCATGTGCTACTTCTAATTATTCTATTCATGCAGCAGCAGAAGAGATAAGAAGAGGTTCTGCAAATATCATGATTGCAGGGGGAACAGAAGCTCCAATGTCACCAATTGGTCTTGCTGGATTTGTACAAGCCAAAGCTCTTTCTGAAAATAATGAAAATCCAAAGCAAGCATCAAGGCCATGGGATAAGAATAGAGATGGTTTTGTTATGGGCGAAGGTTGTGGAGTTTTAGTTTTAGAAGAATTAGAGCACGCTAAAAAAAGAAATGCTAAAATATATGCAGAATATTTGGGTGGAGCAATAAATTGCGATGCTTTTCATATGACAGAGCCAAGAGAAGATGGATCGGTAGTTGCTAGATGTATTGAAGATTCATTAAAAGATGCTGATCTTTCACCTAAAGAAATAAATTATATAAATGCTCATGCAACATCTACTAATGCAGGGGATTTATGCGAAATTAGAGCATTTAAAAAAGTATTTAAAGATCACTGTAAAAATATTAAAATGAATGCTACTAAGTCTATGACAGGACACTGTCTTGGAGCTGCAGGAGGAATGGAAGCGATTGCTTGCGTAAAAGCAATAGAGACTAATAAACTTCATCCAACAATTAATTTAAAAAATCCTGAAGAAGAGCTAGGGGATTTAGATCCTGTTGCTAATAAATATCAAGAACATAAAATTAATGCATTAATTTCTTGTTCTTTTGGATTTGGTGGCCATAATTCAGTTATAGTTTTAGCTCCTTATAAAGAGTAAAAAATGGACTTTGAAGAAAGCTTTGGAATAATTCCAATAAAAAGTTATAAAAATTCTTTTCAAACTTTTTTAGTACAGCTTAAAAGTGGAAAGCATTTTGGTTTTCCAAAAGGTCATGCAAATTCACTTGAATTACCATTAGATGCAGCAATAAGAGAGTTAAAAGAAGAGACAAATTTAAATGTTATTAAAATTCTTTTAGAAAAGCCTTTAATGGAAGAATATCAAATAAAGAAAAACTCAACTTTTACATCAAAAAAAGTCTATTATTATATTGCAGAAGTTAATGGAAAAGTAAATATAGATAAAAATGAAATCTTAGATGGTTTTTGGGTAGACATAGAAAAAGCAAAAGATATCATAACATACACGCCATCTAAAGAAATAGCACAAAAAGTTATAGATTTTTTAAATATTAAATAATATATTTCTTTAAAAACAATGGAGCTTTTATGCAACTTTTACTTACAAAAAAAAATGACTTTACAATTTTAAAAGATATCTTACTTACAATTACACTTTCTATTCTTTTAGGTCTTTTTGCAAAAGTATATATCCCACTTTTTTTCACACCGATTCCATTGGTTTTACAAAATTCCATTGCTTTGAGCTATGTGTTTTTCTTTAAGCCAAGAGTAGCTCTTGGAAGTCTTTTATTATTTGTTTTTTTAGGTACTATAGGCCTTCCATTTTTTTCTAATGGGAATCATGGCTTGAACTATTTATTATCAACAAATGGAGGGTATATATTAGCTTATTTTATATCTTCAGTTTTTGTTTTAAAGTTAAAAGAATTAAATAAGTTAAGTACGTTTTCTTTAGCTATAATTGCTCATATAATGGTTTTAGCAATTGGAAGTTTTTGGCTTTCTAGGTTTTTAGGGATATCTAAAGCATTTGTTTTAGGATTTTTACCATTTATTGCAACAGACATAATAAAAAGTGTATTTATTGCTAAATTGCAAAAAGAAATAAAATAAAGAATTTATCCTTTTTTAATTGCTGGGAAACAGGTAAGCGGATTTAATCCTTTTAATTGATTAGGGCCATTAGCAGTCCATTTATGGCGCCCTTGTAATTTTTTAGCATTTTCATCGGATGTTAAAATTTCAACAGCTTTAGCTAAGGATTCTGGAGGAATTGAAACTGAAATATTTTTTTCTTTTCCCTCTTCTTTTGGTTTTCCGGTATCGTATGAATGAGGAGGCCCTACTTTTTTTGAAGGATCGTTTGATTCAGGAATAGTCATAATTTTACCTCATATTTTAAGAGTCTTTCTTTTTATATATAATTACTTTTTTTTTATATTTGCAAGTTTTATTTAACAAGAATAATTATCTGCCATAAATATCATCGAATCTTTCAATATCATCTTCGCCTAAATATGAGCCTATTTGAACTTCGACAATAATTACTTTTTTATTTTCTATATTTTCAATTCTATGCATTGATTCAATTGGGATAAAAACATGATCATTTTTTTTATATTGTTTTTTAGCAGAATCAATTGTGATTACAGGGTTGCCTTCAACAACGATCCAATGCTCCGATCTTTTATAATGTTTTTGCAAAGATAGCTTTTGTAGTGGTAGTACTTCTATCCATTTTACTTGAGATGTATCTGCAAGTTTTAAAGTTTGATATGTGCCCCAAGGACGTTTATATATTTTATTTTCTATATTTTGAATTTCATTATTTGTATTTTGTAATTTCATATTTTTACTTTTCAACAATTGAATGATTTATAAATATTTTCTTAAGTAGGATTATTTATTTTGAATAAAAAAACAATTTTATAATAGTTTGTTAAGACTTTCTCTTAAGAATTTTTTGAGCTGCTTGATGGATTTTATTTAATTCAGGATCATTTTTTAAATCCATAGGACCAGAAAACTCTCTTCTATAAAAAGCAGACATGAAATTTGCAAGTTCATTCCATTTAGAGCCGGGGGGATTAGATTTTGATTTTTTTATTTCCATAATTTTATCGGGTTATATTTATATTAATAATAAAAACGTAATTAAATATCAATTATAATTTTATTTAATTGAGTATTTTTAATATTAATTGTAATAATACAAGTGTTGTATAATCAATTAGTTAAAATATTAATAAGAAACATGAATTATAAAAAAAAGATCTATGAGACTAAAAGTTAGAACTTTTTGTAATTAAAATAGAATTTCTTGTAAAATAAAATATTAAAAAATAAGTAGGCATTTAATGAGATATTTACTAGTTAAATTTGTATGTTATTTAGCAAGATTGCTTCTAAAACTAAGATATAAAATAGAAATTAAAGGTCTTAAAGCACTAAAAAAAAATAATTTAGATAAAAATCAGGGTATTATATTTTTACCAAATCATCCAGCTCATATCGATCCAATTTTAATTTCATCATATCTTTGGCCTAAATTCAAAATAAGACCGATTGTTGTTGAGTATGTTTTTAGACAGACTGGCATCAATTTGATAATGAAAGCTATAAGAGCTCTTTCTGTTCCAAATTTCGATACTTCGATGAATGAAATTAAACTTAAAAAGGCAAAAGAGACCATAGACTTTATAGCTATGGATCTTAAAAAAAAGGATAATTTTTTAATTTATCCATCTGGAAGACTAAAACATACAGGAAAAGAAATTGTAGGTGGAGCTAGTGCTATCCATACCATTTTAAAAGAGTGTCCTGATGTTAATATTGTATTAATTAGAACATCAGGTCTTTGGGGCAGCATGTTTTCAAGGGCTTATACTTCAAGATCTCCTGATCTAAAACCTACACTTATTAGAGCTTTTAAATATCTTTTAAAAGCTTTTATATTTTTTATGCCGAGAAGAAAAATTATAGTAGAAATGGAGGTGGCTCCAAGTGATTTTCCAAGAAAAGGCACGAGACTTGAAATTAATAGATATTTAGAAAAATGGTATAATAAATATCCTGTAGATCATGGTTTTGCAACAGTGGAACCGTTGAATATGGTCTCTTACAGTCCATTTTCTAAAAAATATTTAAAAGAATTTTCAAAAGACACAAAAAAAGATAGTGATAAAAGAAAGTTTGCATCGAAATTAGAAGAAGAAGTATATACAGAACTTTCTAAAATTTCAAAGGTAAGTGATTTAGAGATTAAACCAAGTTTTGATCTAGCTCAAGATCTTGGATTCGATTCACTAGATGTAGCAGAGCTAATTACTTTTTTATCTATAAACTACGATATTCAAGCGCTGCATCCTGAAGATATTATGACTGTTCAAGATGTATTAGAAGTAGCGGAAGGTACAAAAAAAATTGAACCAAAGCCAATTGAAGAAATTTCTAATTATTCATGGCCTGAAGAAAAAGAAAGAAATGTTGCTAAAGCGCCTGTTGGAAAAACGATTCAAGAATCTTTTTTATTAATTTGCGAGAGAATGAAAAATGCAAATGCTATAGCTGATGATATCAGCGGTATTTTAACTTATAAAAAGTTAAAAATAACAGTTTTATTACTATCAGAAGAGATAAAAAAATACCCATCTAATCACATAGCGGTTTTACTTCCATCATCTGTTGCTGCTTATTTAGTAATATTGGCTATTCTTTTAGCTAATAAAGTTCCTGTTATGCTCAATTGGACACTTGGTCCTAGATATTTAAATCATATGATGCAAACAACTAGAGCTGAACATGTAATTTCTTCTTGGAAATTTTTGGAAAAATTATCAAATGTTGAATTTGGTTCTCTTATAAAAAAAGTGCATTATTTAGAAGATATCAAAAAAGATATTTCTAAAATAAAAAAATTAAAGGGATTGATCAAATCTTTTAAATCTACAAAAAGTTTAATTAAATCACTTGGACTTGATAAAGTATCTGAAAATGATGAAGCTGTGATTTTATTTACATCTGGAACAGAAGCTAATCCAAAAGGAGTTCCTTTAACTCATAAAAATATTTTATCGAATCTAAAAGCTGCTTATAATGCAGTGGAGTTTAAATCATCAGATATTTTTTTAGGAATACTCCCATCATTTCATTCATTTGGATTTTCAATCTCAGGTATTTCGCCAATTTTATCTGGAATAAGAGTTGCATATTATCCGGACCCAACAAATAGTTATGCTGTTGTTCATGCAATTGAAAAGTGGAAAAGCACTATAATTTGCTCAGCACCTTCTTTTTTAAGAGGTATTTTACAAGTTGGAAGCAAAGAAGAGCTTACATCCCTTAGATTAATTGTAACAGGCGCTGAAAAAACGGCGAAAGATATTTTTGATAAGATAAAAGCTCTTGGGAGTGATAAACAGTTAATAGAAGGATATGGAATTACAGAATGTTCTCCTGTTATTAGCATAAATTTAGATCCGATGAATATTAAAGGAGTTGGTAAGGCAATAGAAGGAGTAAAAATTGCATTTGTAGATCCTGAAGGAGATACATTTTTAGAAAAGGGTAAAGAAGGCGAGATTTGTATAAATGGAGATAATGTTTTTAAAGGATATATTTCAGAAGATAAAGATCCTTTTATTGAAATAGACAACCAAAAATGGTATAGAACAGGCGATCTGGGTTATTTTGATAATGAAAATAATTTAATTTTATCGGGTAGAATAAAAAGGTTTACTAAAGTTGCAGGGGAGATGATAAGTTTAGGTGGTGTAGAACATGTTCTTTTTGAGGAGCTTCATAGAAGAATGAACGATTCTTATGATGGGCAACTTTGCGCTGTTGTTGCTTTTGAAAAAGAAAATGGAAGACCAACCCTTGCTTTATTTACAATTATGGATATTGATAAATCTGAAGTTAACAATATTTTAAGAGAAGCTGGTTTTTCAAGACTTGTTAAAATTACAGATGTAATAAAGATTGATACAATACCTCTTATGGGTACTGGAAAAATAGATTATAGATATTTACAAACAATGATTGAGTAAAATTATGAATATAAAAAAACATCTTAAATTATTTAATACTTATTCAAGAAAAAAAGAAGAAGTAATACCTCTAAATAAAAATCATATCAATATGTATACATGTGGCCCTACTATTTATGATTTTGCTCATATTGGAAATTTTAGAACATACGTTTTTGAAGATCTGCTTAGAAAAACTCTAAAATTCTTAGGATATAATGTAATCCAAGTTATGAATATAACTGATTTAGATGATAAAACTTTAAATGGTGCAATTAAAAAAAATATATCTTTATATGAGTTTACAGAACCTTTTAGACAAGCATTCTTTGAAGATTTAGATGCTCTTTTTATAGAAAAAGCAGAGTTTTATCCTAAAGCTACGCAGTATATTGAGAAAATGATTGAAATCATTCAAGACTTAAAAAACAAAAAATTTGCATATAAAGGAGCTGATGGTTCTATCTATTTTTCAATCGATAAATTTAAAGATTATGGAAAACTCTCTCATTTGAATTTAAAAGATTTAAAAAAGGGAGCATCTAATAGGATTACTCAAGATGAATATGATAAAGAAAACGCATCAGACTTTGTTCTTTGGAAGATTTTTGATCCTAAGCGAGATGGAAATATTTTTTGGGATTCGCCTTTTGGAAAAGGTAGACCAGGCTGGCATATAGAATGCTCTGCTATGAGTTTATCGCTTCTAAAAAATACTTTAGATATACATTGTGGTGGTATTGATAATATATTCCCTCACCATGAAAATGAAATAGCACAATCTGAAGCATATACTAACGAAAAATTCGTAAATATCTGGGCTCACTCAGAACATCTAATAGTTGATAATAAAAAAATGTCAAAAAGCTTAGGTAATTTTTTTACACTTCGAGATCTTATTAAAATGGGATATTCAGGTAGGGAAGTTAGATACATGCTAATGCATACTCATTATAAAACTCAACTTAACTTTACATTAGAGGGTTTAAAAGCATCTAGATCATCTCTTCAAAGAATTGATGATTTTATAGATAGATTAAACTCTATTAAAGAAAATAATGATTTTTCTTTAATAGATACCATTTTAAAAGAAGAAAGAGAAAAATTTAACAATGCATTAATTGATGATTTAAATATTTCAATAGCTCTCTCTTCATTATTCGATCTAATTAAAAAAGTAAATACATTAATTGATCAAGACAAAATCTCTAAAAATGAAGCTCATAAAACGATAAAATATTTAAAAGAAATAGATATGATTTTAAGTGTAATTTTTACAAAAGAAATTGAAGAAGTTCCAGACTCAATTATTGAAGCAATGGAAAAAAGAGAAGATGCTAGAAAAAATAAAAACTTTGCTCTATCAGATGAGCTAAGAGATTATATTTTAGAACAGGGCTATATTATTGAAGATACAAAAGAAGGACCTAAAGCTAAGAAAAAATAAAATTTATATTTTTTAATAGTTGTATAAAGCTATTTCTTGAAAATTTGATTTAGTATTAAAATATTTCAATCTCATATAAAAAAGGCCAGTTTTTTCCAGTTATAAATAAATTATTAGTTTTTTTATCTATAGCAATTCCATTTAAAACACTCTCTGGATTTTTATCATCTATTTTTAAGGAACTCAAATCAATATACCCTACAAGCATTCCACTATTAGGGTCTATAATTACTATATAGTTTGTTTGCCATACATTAGCATATATTTTATTGTCTACATATTCTAATTCATTAATGTAGCCAATGTTTGTAATACCATTGCTTACAAAAATTTGTTTTTCAATTTTATAATCTTTTGTATTTAAAAATGTAATGCAAGAAGACCCATCTCCCATAATTAGATTATTACCATCATTAGTAAGTCCCCATCCTTGAGAATTGATTGAAAAAGTATCCAATAATTCTAAAGTATTCTTATCATAAATAAAGCCTTTGTTTGAAATGTAGGTTAATTGATAAAGCTTATTACCTAAAATAGTAATACCTTCTCCAAAAATATTTTTTTGTAATTTGAAATTTTTGACAATATTATTTTTTTGAAGATTAATTTTTATTATTTTTGATTTTTTAATTAGACCAAGGCTTTCATATAAATAGTTATCATCAATAACTAAACCTTCCGTGAATCTATTTTTTCCATGAGATATTTTTTTTATTATTTTATATTTATATTTTTTAATGTTTTTAGTAGATCTGATTTGTTTTTCTAAAGTTTTTGAAGTGCTATTGAAGCTAGTAGATAAAATAAAAATAATTAAAAAAATAAAAACATTTACATTTTTTTTCATAGAGCTAAAAGTGTTTTTTTCTAAGAGTATTAAAAAGAAAAATATTTTACTATATTTTTTTAAAATAATAAAAAGAGATAAAAATATCCTATACTAATGAAGCGTATAAAAAAAGTATGGATATGACTCCTTTGATAGTCAATGCTGGTACATTTGGAGCTGCTAGAGTAACAACAGAAGGAAGAGTTGGGAAATTATTTAGATCTTTATTTCCCTCTACTCAAGACAGATCATTGGGAACCTAATTTTATTCTTCCATTTTCATAATTGGAAAAAATATTACATCCTTAATTGAATCTGCATTTGTAAATAGCATAATTAATCTATCAATTCCAATTCCAAAACCAGCAGCAGGAGGCATTCCTTGACATATAGATTCAATGAATTCTTCGTCTAAAGGATGAGCTTCTTCATCTCCTGATTTTCTTTTTAAAACTTGATCTTCAAGCAATTTTCTTTGAGCTATCGGATCATTCAATTCAGAATAAGCATTTAAAAATTCTTTTTTTAATATAAAGCTTTCAAATCTCTCAACTAATATTTCTTTATTTTCCTCTTGGTTTCTATGAACTTTACAAAGAGGAGTAGTTTCAATTGGATGATCATAAATATGATGAGGTTGAATTAATTTATCTTCTACAAGTTCTTCAAATAAAAGAGCTATCATTTTTCCGCGAGTTGCGTTTTTTAGTTTATCTCTATCAATTTCAGTATCAAGTAGTTTTTTGTTTAGTTCTTCAGTAGATAGTTTATCAGTGTCTATTTTTGCATATTCTTTAATTGAATTTTTCATCGAAAGTCTTTTCCAAGGAGCTTTAAGATCTATTTCATGCTTTTGCCATATAACTTTTGTAGTCCCATTTAATTTTAAAGCAATAGTTTCAAATAAATTCTCTGTAAATGTCATTAGATCATTATAATCTAAATTCGTTGCATATGCTTCTAATAGTGTAAACTCTGGATTATGAGTTCTATCTAACCCTTCATTTCTAAAAACTTTGCCAATTTCATATATTTTAGAAAATCCACCAACTAAGAGTTTTTTTAAAGATATTTCAAGAGCAATTCTAAGATACATATCTTGATGAAGTGCATTCATATGAGTGGCAAAAGGTTTTGCTTCAGCGCCACCATAAATATTTTGTAAAATAGGGGTTTCAACTTCTAAAAAACCTTCATCTTCTAGATACGTTCTTATGATTTTTAAGATCAAAGATCTTTTTTTAAAAGTTTCAATTACACTTTGATTTGAAATAAGATCAAGCCATCTTTTTCTATATCTCACACCTGTATCTTTAAGCCCTGAGTGTTTGTCAGGTAATGGAAGCAAAGTTTTAGTTAAAAGAGTTACTTTTTTAGCATAAATTGTAAGTTCATTTTTTTTTGTTAAAAATAAATTACCTTCTACTCCAATTATGTCACCTAAATCAATCATTTTTTCAATAAATTTAATATTAGAAATTTCAGCTTTTATAGGATCTAAACCTTCAACTTTAGTTTGATCTCTATTAAACATTATTTGAATTTTTCCAGTTTCATCTTGAAGTTGAGCAAATGCATTTTTCCCCATTGCTCTAAATAAAACAAGCCTTCCACTAAATTTTACTAAAGGAGTTTCGCCAGCTGCTGCATCATCACTATGACCTAGCTGTTTATTTCCATATAAGTCTTTGATTTCAATTGAGCTATGAGTAGCTTCATATTTATATGGGTAAGGATTGATATTTAATTTTTTTATCTTTTCTAATTTTTTAGTTCTATTTTGAAATTCTTCAAATTCCAAGTAATCTGGAGTAGGGATTGTCATATAAATTAATTTCCTTTTATTTTTTTTCTAATTATTTAGTTATTATTATATAATGCTTTCTTTTTTTAAAGGTTTAGAAAAATTATTTATGAAAAATTATTTATGAAAAATTATTTTATTAAAAAATCTATTTTAAAAGGATCCATTGTTATTCCACCTTCTAAATCACAAACTGTAAGAGCTATTATTTTTGCGTCGTTTGCAAAAAAAGAATCCTTAATAAAAAATTTTTTAAAATCAAAAGATACTTTTGCTTTAATTGATATTATGAAAAATATTGGAGCTAAAATAGATATTAAAAAAAATAATTTGAAAATAGTTGGAATAAATAAAAAAATTAAATTAAAAAAAAATGTTTTTGATGTAAATAACTCAGGGATTGCTTTTCGGTTTTTATCAGCTATTTTTGCACTTTTTAATAAAAAAATAATTTTAACAGGTGATAAAAATCTAATTAAAACAAGAGATTTATCGCCATTGATTAAATCTTTAAGTAAATTAAATGCTAAAATAATATCAAAAAATAATGGTTTTGCACCGATTGAAATTGAAGGTCCCATAGATGAAAAAGATGTAGAAATATTAGGGGAAGATTCTCAATTTGTCTCATCTTTATTAATAGCTAAAGCCCTTCAAAAAAAGGGATCTATACTATATGTAAAAAATCCAATGGAAAAACCATATGTTGATATG
The DNA here is from genome assembly GCA_011065125.1 of Candidatus Anoxychlamydiales bacterium. GTDB lineage: Bacteria > Chlamydiota > Chlamydiia > Chlamydiales > SM23-39 > JAAKFI01. The sequence continues at coordinate 24,797 of JAAKFI010000010.1, forward strand.
ACGATTAATTGGCTTAAAAAATTTAATGCAAAAATTATAAATGAAAACTATGAGAAATTTATTATCGAAAAAAAAGCTAACTTACAAGGATTTGTTTACCAAGTACCAAGCGATTTTTCTACTATGTTATTTGTAATAGTAGCTTCTTTAATTACAAATAGTGAGATTACAATTGAAAATATTATTTTCGATGAAGATCAAAAAGATTTTTTAGTAATAGATATTTTAAAATCTTTTAATGCAAACATCATAGTGGATAAACAAAATAATAAAATAGATATAAAAAAATCTATTTTAAAAGGAATAAAAACAGTAGATATCAATGACAATATCGATGCAGTTCCAATTTTAGCAGTCTTTGGCTGTTTTGTAGATGAACTAACAATAACTAATGCTAAAGTAGCAAAATTTAAAGAATCAAATAGATTAGTTGTCATTACAAAAGAATTAAAAAAATTAAATGCTAATATCGAGCAAACAAATGAGGGTCTTATAATTAAAAGATCTACATTAAAAAAAGCTATTGTTTCATCACATATGGATCATAGAATTGCTTTATCTTTGATAGTAGCTGCTCTTACAATAGATGAAAGCTGTGAGGTGCAAGATGTTAATTGTATTGATAAAACATATAAAAACTTTAAAAAAGATCTTAACTTACTTGGAGCTAAAATAATATGAATTACATTTTAATAGGATTTAAAGGGACTGGTAAGACAACAATAGCTAAAATTGTATCAAAAAAATTAAAAGCTTTATTTTTTGATATGGATAGAATTATAGAAGAAGAATTTTCTTATAATTTAAATGAAAAAAAGAGCATTAAAGAAATATATCAAATTCTGCAAGAAAGAGAGTTTAGAGAGTTAGAGTCAAGATCTATTAAAAAACTAAAAAATATAAATAATAGTATTATCGCATCTTCTGGTGGGTTTGTTTTAAAAAATGAAAACATATTAGTTTTGAAAAAAAATTGTAAATTCATTTATCTAAATACATCTAAAAAAGAAATTGAAAAGAGAATAGATATTGAAAATGCTTTTTTAAAAACAAAAGAAAATTTTGAAAAAGAATTTTTAAAAAGAAAAAGTATTTATGAAAATATTGCTGATATGCAAATAGATATTAATGATGAAAACACCCCAAAAGACATAGCAAATAAAGTGATAGATAAAATATATGGGAAGTAACTATTTTAATAAATTATTTGAAATATCCACATTTGGCGAGTCTTATTCTAAGTACATAGGAGTTTTAATAGATGGGTGTCCTTCTAATGTTAAAATTACAAAAAAAGAAATTGAAGATGAACTTAAAAAAAGATGGCCTAATAATAATTTTTCAACTTCTAGAAAAGAAAGTGATAAAATAGAAATAGTATCTGGAATTTATGATGATACTACTACAGGATCTCCTATTGTAATACTTATTAAAAATGAAGATATTAATTTATCTGATCAAAAAAAAAACAAAACCCTTTTAAAACCATCCCATGCAAATTACACATATTTTAAAAAATATAAAAATTTTGATTATAGAGCCAGTTCTAGAGCTTCAGGTAGATTAACAGCGCCATTAGTTATAGCATCTGCTATTTCTAAAAAAATACTAAAAAAATACAAAATTGAAATTTTTACATATATCAAATCAATTGGAACTATAAAGGCTAATATTAAAAATAGTGATTTAAAAAATATACATAAAAGTAAGATTTTATGTCCTGATGCAAAAAAAGAAAAAGAGATGATAGATCTACTTGAAAAAATCAAAAAGAAGAAAGATAGCATAGGTGGATCTATAGAATTTATTATAAAAAACCTTCCAGTTGGATTGGGCGAGCCATTATATGATAAGTTTCAAGCAAGGCTCTCTTCATTAATTTTTAGTATTCCTGCAATCAAAGCTTTTGAAATTGGAGATGGCATCGATGCTAGCACAAAAACTGCTTCATCTAGAAATGATATTTTTATAAAAAATAATAATATTATAACTACTAAAACCAATAATGAAGGGGGAGTTTTAGCAGGACTTACAAATGGAAATGATGTAATAGCAAGAGCGTATGTCAAACCAACTCCTACGATTGGAATTAATCAAGAAACTCTTGATATAGATGGAAATGAAAAAAAATATATAATTGATAATTACTTAAGAAATGATACATGTATTGCTATTAGAGCAGTTATTGTAATAGAAGCTATGATTGCTAATATGTTAGTTGATTTTTTAATGTTAAACAAAGCAGCTATGATATGATTCAAATTGATGTAAATTTATTTAAAAATTCATATCCAATATATATTCAAAAAAATATTTTCTTAGATAAATTTTTAATAGACTATATAAAATCGAAAGCAAAGAAAATTGCTATTATTTCAACTAATAATTTGAAAAAAGAAGTAGTTGATTTTTCAAATAGATTAAAAAAAAATAATATTGAAAACTTCTTTTTTTTATTTAAAGATACAGAAAAAAATAAAAATAGAAAAACAAAAGAAAAACTAGAAAATAAACTAATTGAAAATCACTTCACTAAAGATACTTTAATAATAGCAATAGGTGGGGGAGTCGTGTTAGATATGGCTGGATTTATAGCAGCTACATATTTAAGAGGCATTAAATCTATTTATATTCCAACAACTATCTTATCAATGACAGATGCTTCAATTGGAGGAAAAACAGGCGTTAATACCAAATATGCAAAAAATCAAATAGGATCTATTTACAATCCAATTGCAATATTTAATGATATAAATTTTTTAGAAACTCTAAATAAAACAGATGTTAAATATGGAATTTCAGAGACTATAAAACACTCTTTGATATTATCTAGAGATTTTTTTTATGAACTTAAAAGTTCAAAACTATCAATGGAAGATATCATACAAAAATCAATAATTTTAAAAAAAGAACTAATAGAAAAAGATCTTTTTGAAGAAAATATAAGAAAAAAATTAAATTTTGGTCATACATTTGCTCATGCAATAGAGACTATCTCTAATTATAAAACAACCCACGGAAAAGCAGTTTTAATTGGAATGGCTATAGAGTCTTATCTTTCTTATATTTTAAATCATCTATCTTTTGAAGATTTAAAAGAAATAATATCTTACTTAAAAATTAATAAATTTTTAGATGAAGATATATCATATAACTTTGAAAAACTTTACAAAGGCATCTCAAAAGATAAAAAAAATAAATTCAATTCAATTAGATTTGTTTTATTAAAGGAAATAGGAAATGCAATTTTCGATATAGAGGTTGATAAAGAAACGATCGAAAAGGCTTTTGTTTGGGCTAGGAATGGATTTGTTTTATGACAACCTCTGTTGTGTCAGGTTCTGATGAAAAGTCAATTATTGCTCAAATAAACAACTCTTATAAAGCTGATGCAATTGAAGTTAGATTTGATCTAATTGATAAATTTGAAATTGATGAGATTAAAAGTTTTTTAGATCTTTTTGATAAAAAAGTAATTTTTACTTTTAAAAAAAATAATTTCTATTTTGATAAGTTATTTGATTTTTTAAAACTAAATCCTACTTTCATAGATCTTGAATATGATACAGATAAAAAAATAATAGATAAAATAAATCAAAATTATCCAAATATTAAAATAATACTGTCTTATCATAATTTCAAAAAAACTCCTAATTTAGATCTTATCTTATCTAAAATACAAAAGAAGAGGGCTTCTTTTTATAAAATTGCATGCAAAGCAAATAACATAAACGATGCATTTAAAATGTTATTTTTTTTAAAGAAAAACAATAAAGATAACAATATAATTGGAATTTCAATATCAAAAGAGTATTCATTTCAAAGGTTAATCTCTAAAATATTTAATAGCCCTATTACTTATTGTTACATTGAAAAACAAACAGCCTTAGGGCAGTTTTTATTAGATGATTTTTTAGGTATATATGATTTTAAAAAAGTAAATCAAAATACTAAAATATTTGCTTTATTAGCAAACCCCATAAATAAAAGCATCTCTCATATCTATCATAATAAAAGATTTCAAAAAGAAAATAAAAACGCTATATATGTAAAAATCTTTCTTAAAGAAAATGAACTTCAATATTTTTTTGAAAACATTAAAAACTTTCCATTTAAAGGACTTTCTATAAGTATGCCATTTAAAGAAGAGGCTTTAAAATTTATAGATGAAGATCTATCAAAAGTAAATTCAATAAATACTATTGATATCAAAGATAATAAATTAATTGGTTATAATACTGATGCTATAGCATGTATATCTCTAATAGAAAAAAGGATTGATTTAGAAAAAAAGACAGTAGTTATTTTAGGATCAGGGGGCACTGCTAAGGCTATAGCTAATTTTATTAAAACAAAAAAAGTAAATCTTATAATCTTAAATAGAACAAAATCAAAAGCTAAAGAAATAGCGAATTCATTAAATTGTAAATATGGATCTTTAGAAGATATAAAATTCTATCAAGATTATGATATAATAATAAATGCAACTTCTTGTTCTATGAAAAATATCATGCCAATCAATAAAAAATATTTAATATCTAATAAAATAGCTTTCGATGTGGTTTATAATCCTAAAGATACAATCTTTTTACAAGAAGCAAAAAAAAATACAATGAAAATAATTAATGGACTTGAATTTTTTAAAAAACAGGCAAGTTTACAGTTTAATTAAATTATATAAGAAAACCACAATAAATTATTTTAATGTTTATTCAATTTCGTTTTTAATTTATATTATCCCAAGTTTTAATAAAACAAGGATAATTTAAATGGCCTCCCCAATAAAAAGAAGAGCAAGTATTGAACCTGTAGAAATACATAAAAAAGATCCAAGTGTTGAAAACCCTTTTGTTAAAAAAAAAATCAGAAGGGTTTTAGACAAACATTTAGAAATTGCAACAACTGAAAGTGAAGAGTCTTCAGAAGGTGAATTGCTTAAAAGAAGAGCTGATGTCTTACATTTGGATATTCATAAAGCCGATGCTTTAGATGATAAAAAATTAACTTTAGTAGATTTGCCAATTGAAGTAATAGCTGAAATATTAACTTATTTACCTCATCCTAAGTATACAGTAGGAAATAAAAAATTAATAACAGTGTATTCAGAACATATTGCTAAAAAAGTTTTAAAAAAAGCATTTGATTTAGCAAGTAAGGAAATTAAAGATGAAAAAGTAAAAGAAAAAATTGCAAATGAAATTGGTATTGAATTTGATCCGAAAATGGAATTTATCACTTTAATGGAAAAGGTGTTTGTATTTCAAAAAACTGAATATATTAAACTTGGACTTAGCGTTGAGGAATTTAATTTAGAAAATGCCTATTTACTAGAAAAATTTGTGGAAAGAAGATCTAGAATTTTAAAAATAAAGGAATATCAGTTAGAAATAGTTTTAAATTTATTGCCAGGTGGAAAAGAGTATATTCAAAGCATAGAAAAACAAAAAATCATTACTGATATGAGAACAAAAAATTCTATGATGAAAATGTTTTTAGAAAAAAATCAAAATTTAATAGATGGAGTAACAGAAATTGATTTTTCTAGATCAAATTTAACTTGCTTTCCAGAAGAGATTAAAAAATTTAGAAATTTAGAAAAATTAATTTTAAATAATAATTTAATAAAAAATGTTCCATCTTGGATTAAAGACTTAAAAAACTTAAAAGTTTTATATTTAAATAATAATTTAATAAAAAATCTGCCTGAAGAAATAGGAGATTTAAAAAAACTTGAAGAATTTTCAATTAGAAAAAATCATTTAAAAAAACTACCTCAATCATTTACAGAATTAAATAATTTATTTTTATTAGATCTTTATTTTAATGGATTGAAACATTTTCCAGATCAGATTAAAAATTTATCTAAACTACAAAGTTTAAATATTTCTGGAAATGAAATAGAAGAAATACCTGATCAGATTGTAACAAAAGATCTATTTGAATTAAACATTAGTAAAAATAAATTAAAAACAATCCCTGCATTTGTATTATTACAAAAAGGATTGCAATTTTTTGAAGCTCAAAGTAATGAAATAGAAATATTACCTAAAGAGTTGGATGAATTAGATGAGTTGATGATATTTAAGATATCAAACAATCCTATAAAAACAGATCAGTTGTATGGTTATAAAAAAATGGCTATCCAGGCTGGGCTAGATCCTATATTAGGCAGAAGGGTGCTTAGAAGAGGTTATGCAATTTATGATTTTAGAATTTAAATTTAAGTAAAAATAGGATCTATATCTATTAACATAGATGTTTTTTTTAAAATTTTAAAAGATTTTTTAATTTCATTTATTGTATTAATTAAAAGATTTAAATTTTTAAATCTTATAATTATTTGATAGCTATATAGATCTTTTACTTTAGTTTTATATGTTGGCATTGATGGATGAATTATAAAATCTTTGCTTAAATTTTCAATCAATTTTTTTCTGAATTCTTCAGATTTTATTTTTGCCGAATTTTCATCTAAACTAGAAAAAACGATTTTAGCCATTTGTGTAAATGGGGGGTAATCAAATAATTTTCTTTGCTCTACTTCTTTTTTATAAAAAGCTACATAATCTTGTTTTAAAGATAATTGAATAGTTGGGTTAAAAGGCATATTCGTTTGGATAATTACCTCTCCTAAAAGATCTTCTCTACCGGATCTTCCAGATACTTGTGTTAAAAGAGAAAAAACATATTCTGAAGATCTAAAATCAGCAATATTTAGAGCAGAGTCTGTATTTAATACACCAACTAAAGTAACGGCTGGAAAATGATGACCTTTTACAATCATTTGAGTTCCAATTAATACATCAGCTTTTGAAGATCTAAATTTTTTTAATATATCTTCAAAACTACTTTTGCTACTTGTTGTATCTCTATCTAATCTTAAAACTTTCATAAATGGGAAAATGTATTTTAAATAAGATTCAACATGTTCAGTTCCAAAACCTTTAAATTTAATATAATCTTTTCCTTTACAATTAGGGCAGATTTTTGGTTTTTTTATATGTGCATTACATAGATGACAAGAAAGCTGATCAGATGTTTTATGGTATGTTAATGAAACATCGCAATGTTTACATCTAAAAACAAAAGCGCAAGATGTACAATACAAGTTTGTATGAAAGCCCCTTCTATTTAAAAATAAAAGTGTTTGCTCTCCTTTTTCATATCTTTTTTTTATGGCGTCTAATAATGTTTGAGAAAAATAAATATAAGATGTTTTTTTTATTATTTCATTTTTCATATCTACTGTATTTATTTTAGGAAGTTTAGCAACTCCAATTCGACTATCTAAATGACTTAAGATATATTTATTATTTAAAGCATTATAATAGCTTTCAATAGAAGGAGTAGCAGAGCCTAAGATAACGGTTGCATTTTCAATTTGCGCTCTTTTTATAGCAATATGTTTTGCATTATAGGTAGGCATTTCATCTATTTGTTTATAAGATGTATCGTGCTCCTCATCTACAATAATTAATCCTAAATTTTTCAAAGGTGCAAAAACAGCAGACCTAGCTCCGATGACAATGTTTATTTTGCCCTCTTGCATTTCTAGAAAGGCTTTACTTTTTTCACCCATACTTTTTTTATGATGGATGATTGCTATTTTTTCAGTGAATCTTTCTTTAAATCTTAAAATTGTCTGCTCTGTTAATGCAACTTCTGGCACTAGCATAATTATAGATTTTTTTAATATTAGTGCTTTTTTTATAGCTTGAAGATATATTTCAGTTTTTCCGCTACCAGTAATTCCAAAAATTAAATGAGTTTGAAATATATTTTTTTCAAGAGAATTATTAATTTTATCAAAAGCTTCTTTTTGATTTTCAGTTAATTTTTTTTCTTTTGTATAAAAAAAACTTTGGTTAAATAAAAAGTTATCATGATCTAAATCTAATTTTTTAGATTTTAAAATATTTTTTTTGATTAAAGTATCAACAGGGCTTTTGGATGTGTTTGTAATTTTTAATAAATCAGATAAAAAAATTCCTTTTTTTATCTTTAAAAATTCACTTAATACTTTTACTTGTGTAGGGGATTTTTTTATTGAAGATGAAATGATTTTTAAAAGTTCATTTTTGCTTTTATTTGAAGATATAAAAAGTTTAGTTTTGATATCTATTTCTTTTCTAATGCTTGTTGGAATTATTAATTTTAATATTTTAGATAAACTACATATATAATATTTACTCATCCAAATAGAGAGTTTTAAAAGCTCTTTAGAAATGGGTTCTTTAATTACTAAGCGTTTTATGAAAAAAGTTTTGTTAATGCTAGTTTTATTTTTTAATTCATAAATATATGCTTTTTTAAAAATACCTCTAATAGGCACTTCAACTAAATTACCTACATATAATTTATTAATTAAAGTATCGGGTATTTTATAATCTAAGGGTTTATCAATGTTAGTTTCTAAAATAACTGAAGCGTATTTATTATCATTCATTTATGTTTTTTAGTTTTTGATTTAGCATTTTAAATAAAGATGCTTTAAGCATAGGCTCTTTTAAATATAAAATAATATCTGGAAGAAGAATGAGAGGTATTTCATTTAAAAACTTTTCTTTTTTAGAAGAATTTTCTAAAAAATATTTTTTTAAATTTTTCATTTCAAAAATAGTATAATCGGTTGTAATGATATATTTAATTAAGCTTTTATCTAAAATACTATGCCAACTATCTTTTTTTTCAAGCTCATAGGCGAGAATTATTTTACACTCAGCAAAATAGTTAGTAATTGCTATAGATAATTTTTGCAGAAACTTAAAGGATTTCTCATCTTCGGTATACGCTAGTATTAAAATAGGGCTTATTTGATCTTTATATTTATGTTTATTTAAAATTTCTTTTGCAAATTTATCATTTAATGGTTTTTCAAATTCTAAATTAGATATTTTTTTAATAATAGATTTTATTTCATTAAAATTAGCATTTGGAATTTCTATTTTTTCATTTGCTGAAAATTCACTTTGGACTGGTTTATCAATTTTGATAGGTTCTTTTGTGTCTTTAGTTTCAATAGAAGTATCTTTTTCTATTTTTTCATTAAAGATATTTTTTTCTTTTGAGGGTGAATTTTCAATTTTATTTGGAATGGTAGCTGTTGTTTCTTTTCGGAAATTATCTTTTCCTATATTTGATTTAGATATTTTATTTTCAAATGAAAAACTGGGTTTATCAGGAGTTGAAAAATGAGTTTTTTTAGTTAGTTGATTTTCAATATCCTTTTTAAAAAAATGATAAGAATCATCTGATAAGACAAGGCGTTTATTTTCTAAACCATTTAGAAAATCTATAGTATCTTTTGAGAGTTTTTTTATATTGTCTTGCATGTTCTTAACTTACTTTTTTACTATTATTATAAAATTTTAATAAAAAATAAATCTCAAAGAAAATTTTTATGATTTTTTTTAACTAATAGAGAGAAGAGTTTCAATAAAAGCTGTAGGATCAAAAATTTCAATATCATCTGCTTTTTCGCCAATACCTACAAATTTAATTGGAATTTTTAATTCTTTTTGGATAGATATTACAATGCCGCCTTTTGCTGTCCCATCTAATTTAGTTAAAAAAATTGAAGTAATAGGTGCATAGGAATTAAAAATTTTAGCTTGATCTAATGCATTTTGGCCTGTTGTTGCATCAAGCACTAAAATAGTTTCATGTGGAGCATCACTTATTACTTTTTTAGATACTCTCGATATTTTATTAAGTTCTTGCATAAGATCTATTTTGGTATGCAATCTACCTGCTGTATCTATAATCACAATATCTATATCTTTTTTAGTAGCGGATGTTATTGCATCAAAAACACAAGCTGCTGGATCAGAGCCTTGAGTAGATTTTACAATGTCTATGTTTAATTTTTTAGCCCAAATATCTATTTGATCTACTGCTGCTGCTCTATAAGTATCTGCTGCTGCTATTAAAACTTTTTTGTTTTGACTTTTATAGTAATTTGCAAGTTTGGCTATACTCGTTGTTTTTCCAGCTCCATTTACCCCAACTACCATAATCACATGGGGTTTTTTTATTGTTTTCTCATCTTCTTTTACAATTTCATTAAGCAAATCTTTTTTTATAATTTCTATTATATCTTCAAATTTAAAATTAGGATTTTTCTTTATAATTTCTTTTATTTTTTCACTAAGTTCAATGGACAGTTTAGCACCAAGATCTGATTCATAAAAAAGTTTTTCTAATTCAAAAAAAAGATCTTCATCGATTTTTTTTGAAAAAAGATTTTTTAGCTTGTTGCCAATAGATATTTTTTTTAGTTTTTCTGATATTTTTTTAAATTTCGATTTGAAAAAATTAAACATAATAAAAAAAAGTGTTGATAGAAATAATATTCTAGCAGATAAGTAAATTAAATAAAAGAAATGGGGTTATATGATTACAATACCAGGTAGAATACCAATTACAATTCATCCGTTTTTTTGGATTTTTTCTTTTTTAATTGGCTTTTTAATATCACAATCTATTTTAGGGACACTTATTTGGGTAGGGATCATTTTTTTATCTGTTATAGTACATGAAATGGGACATGCTTTAACAGCTATTATTTTTAAGCAAAATCCAAAAATTCAATTAGTAGCACTTGGTGGAATGACCTCTTATCAAGGTAAAAATTTAAAATATTACAAACAATTTATAATAACTTTAAATGGGCCTATTTTTGGCTTTTTATTATATCTTTTAGCAACAGTAATTTTATATAGTAATTTTTTTACTAATCCAATTATTTTAGCATCTATTAAAAACTTACAAATAGTAAATCTTTTTTGGTCTATTATTAATTTACTTCCTATCCTACCAATGGATGGAGGTCAACTTCTTAGAATCTTTTTAGAAAGTATTTTTGGAATTAAAGGTTTTAAAATCTCTTTACTTGTAGGATTTGTATTTGCTTTTATTTTAGCTCTTTTAGGATTTGCATTTAGATTTTATTTAATAGGTGCAATATTTTTCTTATTTGCTTTTCAGAGTTTTGATATGTTCAGAAAAACAAAAAAGATTTCTAAAACGGATAGAAATCAAGATTTAGCAAATGCATTAAATCAAGCAGAGATATTTTTTCAAAATAAAAATTATGAAAAAGCAAAAGAGCTTTTTTTAACGATAAGTAAAAAAACAAAAAGCGGGATGATTCATATTGCAGCCATGCAATATTTGGGTATGATAGAATATCAAAGTAAAAATTTTAAAAAAGCATATGAATATTTACTAGATATTGAAGATGATATACAAGACAACGCAATTTATATTTTACATAAATTAGCTTTTGAAAATGAAAATTATAAGCTAGTCGAAAAACTTTCTTCTAAATGTTATAACTTACATCCAACTCAAGAAGTAGCATTAAATAATGCCAGATCTTTTGCTGTGTTAAACTTAGCAAAACCTGCAGCAGGCTGGCTTTTAACAGCTAAGCAGTTTGGAAATTTAGATATAGAAAAAACTAAAAATGAAAAATATTTTGAAAAAGTAAAAGATCAAAAAACATTTAGAGATTTTTTACCAAAAAACACACACGATACTTAAATATTTTTTATAGCTAAATTGGGTTTTTCTTTATCTAATAATTCCTTAGATGTAAAAGTAGATATAATCATTTCATCTATTTGATTTAACATATGTTTAGTGCTAGCTTTTATTACATCTTCTTTTTTAGCTTCTAGTAGTTTTATTCTATATTTTTTCCTCATTTCAAAAGTTTTATTAGATTTCAAGAGACCATAAGAAGACATGGCTCTGTATCCAGGAGAGATAGGGGAATCAAATTTTTGAATTATACTAAGTTTAGCTTCTTCTAATTCTTCTAAAGAAAAATTTCCTTTTGAAACTTCTATAATTGCAGTCTTAAAAGCATTTAGAGTTGAATTAATATGAGGATCTCTATAACTGCTTAAAGTAAATATAGCACTGTTTGGTGAATAAGTAGCAGAAGATCCATATGCTCCTCCAATCTCTCTTATTAAAGTATGTAAAAAATTATTTTTCATAACATATGAGGCAATTAATAAGTTTGCAGAATCTTCATGAGTAAATCCAATAGTTTTGTATGAAGATGCATTAAAAGAAACTGATGAAGAGATAAGCGCTGCTTGAGATTGAGGTTTTTTTATTTCAAAATCAAATGTAAATTTATCAAATTTGTTTTTTGAAATTTCTTCAATATTATAAAAATTACTTTTTTTAAGAGATTCTAAATTATCTTTTGAACAATCTAAAACAATAGTTGCATTTTCAAGTAATAAAAGTTTATTTTGTAGTCTTTTTAAAACATCAATTAAAGGATCTAAGTTTTTATCTATATCAGAAACTATTTTTTTTAATTTAATAAAATAATCGATTCCATATAGCTTGGAATCAATAAAGCTAGGGTTAGTTAACGACTCTCTTGATAATTCTATAGCATATTTCATAGAATGCGAAGGTAAAGAGTTTTCTAAATAAACATAGTTCGATATTAATATATCTTTGATTCTATTTTTATCTTCAAAATCAGGTGTTTTAATAATATCTTTGATTATATCAAACATTTTTTGTGTATTTCTAAAAAGAGCTTTTGAACTTATAATAAAAGAGGGTTTAAAAGAATTAAAATCAAAAGCATCAGTATTGATAGAAATATTAGCTTCTATTCCACCTGTATATTTTTGTATGTATTCTAAATTCTCAATGTAGTCTCTATCTTTTGATCCTATTTCTGTTAAAATGTTTGCAAACAAAGATAAATGATCTAACTCTTCTAAAGTAAGTTTTGGAAGATCATAAATTAAGTCTACATATACAATATCATTTGTAAAACAATTATGGTGATATAAGTTTAAAGAATTTATTTTTTCATGTTCTAAAGGATAATTTTTAGGATCTTTATTTATCTCTGAAATTTTTATTTTAGGAAGGCAATCTTTAGACTGAAATTTTACAGTTTCTTGATACTTTTTTAATTCCTGTGTTTCTTTTATAATATTTTCTATTTGTGATTTAGATAATTTTTTTTGTATTTCTTCTAAACTTTTTTTCTCTTCTATAGCCTCTTTATTTGAAAGATTTATATCAGGTTCAAAGATAATTGTAACTTTATGATTATTATTCAAAAAATATTTTTTAATTAACTCTTTTATGTAATTTGGATTTTTAAATTTTTCTCTTAGTTCTTTAAATAATGTATGGATTACAAGTGCATTTTCTATATCCACACCATGTTGTTTTAAAAGTGCTGATCTAAAAAATAACATAAGACCATAAGGCCCATATTCTGATGAAATTTCTGTTCTTGAAAATTCTAGTTGATGAAGAGCTGAATCTATTAAATTTTTTGGAATATCATTTTGTATTAAATTTTCTAAAGTTGTATTTATTAAATTTACAATCTTGTCTTTATTATTCTTATTACATCCTTTCAAGTTTATAACATATGGAATTTCACTAATTTCATTATCCATTAATGAATCTACTTGTTTAACAAGTTTAGACTCTACTAATGCTCTTTTTAAATAGGATCCATCTGTTCCCATTAAGATAGTATCAATTATTTGAAGAGCATATAATTCAAGTTGATTTTCAATAGAAGTTGTTAAAAAACCAATTGTAATAATTGCTTTATCATCTAAATCTTTATTTTCAGCAATGGGATATTTTTCATTAAAATTAAAAGGTTTTAAAAATCTTTTTTGTTTTTGTATAGGTGGGATATCTGATACTTGTTTAATATTTTTTAAAGCATTTTCTTCGATGAAATCAAGCTCTTTTGTTAAATCTAAACTGCCATAGAAAAAAAACAAACATCTAGATGGATGATAAAATTTATCATGAAAATCAAGTAATTGCGAATGCGATAAATTTAAAATTTCTTTAGGTTCCCCACCTGAATTAAAAGCATATGTTAGATTAGGCATAATTTTTTCCATCATTTTATGCCATATCCTATTATCTACATTAGACATAGCTCCTTTCATTTCATTATATACAACTCCTTTGAATTTTAAAGAATTAGGGTCATTTGGGTTTTCAAATTCTAATCTATGTCCTTCTTGCAAAAAATCTAATTTATTTAGCTTAGGATGGAAAATTGCATCTAAATAGACTTCCATTAAGTTAAAATAATCCTTTTCTAACATTGAAGATGCTGGATAACATGTGAAATCAGAGCCTGTCATAGCATTCATAAAAGTATTCAAACTTCTTCGAAGCATCATAAAAAAAGGATCTCTTATTGGAAATTTTTCTGATCCACAAAGCGTTGTATGTTCTAGGATATGTGCAGCTCCATTTGAGCTATCAGGATATGTTTTAAAAGAAAAACTAAAAAGTTTTTCATCGTCATCATTTAAGATTTTTATGACTTTAGATGAAGTTTTTTCATGAACAAGTTCTATCAACTCAATTTTAATTTCATCGATTTTTTGATATCTTGTAACTTTAAAATTTTTATATTTATTATTGACTTTATTAAATTCGAACATAAGAATTACCTAACTTAAATGTTTTAAGTATACTAAGTTAGGGTAATTTTAATTTTTTGGCTATTTTATTTTTTTCTGATAATTATGAAACTCTCTAACCATGTAATTGCATTCTCCTAAAAGCATTAAAATTTCGTTATTATCAGCTTCAATTTTTTCATAGGGCTCATTTTTTTTAATATGACTGTTTAATTTTTTACAAGCCTTATTAATTTTCTTTTCTATGTCTTCAAATTGCTTTTTATAATTTGTCTTAGTAGGGGAACTTTTTTTTCTTGTAGTTTTTTTCATAAATAAACCTCCAATTAAATAACTCTTTCTTATAATTAAGTATAATTAAAAAGGTATTTAATTGTATTTAAATATGCTAAAATGTCATTTTTTATTATAAACGACTAATTTTTAAATAAATGTAATTAATAGATTTGAATTTAATTTAATTAAATTCTAATTTCCAAAGCTGATTATTTGAGTTTTTAAATCTTCTTCTCTGCTTTTAAGTTCATCTAATTCTATTAGATCCATTTTATGTTGTGTTATTAAAATAACATAATCTGGATTGGTGTTTGGGATTTCTTGCATACTCTCTTTTAGAAGCATAATCCTTTTATTTACAATTACTTGCTCTTGAATATTAACTTCTAAATCTTTTTTTAAAAGATCTAATTTCTTTTCATTTGTATTTAAAGAGTTGGATTTAAATGATTTAGTATTTTTTTCTTCCATTTTTTAGACCTTTTTAATTTTATTATATCATAACAATAAAATTATTTTTTAATAGATTTCCAAAATAATAACTGTTTAATAATATAATATATGGTTAAAATTTATTAAAAACGAAATATTTTAGGGTTTTATGAAAAAAATATCTTTAATTCCTAATATGGTAACAGCTTTTGGCTTGTCTTGTGGTTTGTTTGTCATTTTCAAAGTTAATATGATAGAACCGGGAACCGGTAGTTTTGAAATGGTTAAAAAAGCAGCTTTACTTTTGATACTGACAGCTTTTGCAGATTTTATAGATGGGACTATTGCTAGAGCTTTTAAAGCTGAGAGTGAGTTTGGAGTGATGTTTGATTCTTTATCGGATGCTATTACTTTTGGGGTTGCACCTTCTGTACTACTTTTAAAAACCTTATCCTTGCAGCAAGGTACATATTTATCTTTTTTGGCGGCATCTGGATGTATGATTTTTTCACTCAGTGGAGTACTTAGATTAGTTAGGTTTACCGTTAAGCCAACTAACCCTAAAGGTAAAAATGAAGATATAAAGTTTTTTAATAAGAATTTTAATATATTTAACAAACATTTTACAGGATTACCAATACCTGCAGCGGCGGCTTGTGCTATTTCTGCTAATTTGATAATGCTCTCACCGTTAATAAATGATAAGATTGGAACAATCTCTCATACTTCAAGATCTATTACTTTGTCTTGTATTATGATCGTTTTAGGATATTTCATGCTTTCTAAATTTAAATTCCCTTCGTTAAAAGGTTTAAATTTTAAAATCCCTTCTTTTCATTTAGCTTTTTTAAGTGTTGTAATAGCTATATTTATTTTATATGGAATTTTTTATTATTTTTCGATTGTTTTAGCTGTAATTTCATGGTTGTATGTGTTAATTGCTTTGACTCTATCTATTATTAGGATTATTGCTGGAAAAAAATCTAAGACACTTAAAGATTTTGAAATGGATGATGAAGATTAAATTTTCGTTTTAATCTATTAATCAATTCTCTATGCTTTTTTTAGGAGAATTGTCATATGTTTTTATTTATTGTAAGTATTTGTGTTATTTTGTTTTTTTGCATTTTTATCTATTTATTTATCCAAAGTTTTTTCAAAAAAAATAAAAAAACGATGATGGATAATTTTAAAAGCCTATCTTATGATATTACATCTCAAAGTAATAGGTCTTTTTTAGATCTGGCTAAAGCTACTTTTGACAAATATCAAGAAAAAATGACATTAGATGTAGAAAGTAAACAAAAACAATTAGAGTTAACTTTAAATCCTCTAAAAGAGACATTAGAAAAATTAGATGGTTATACAAAACAGATAGAAAAACAAAGAAGTGCATCTTTTGCAGAATTGAATAAACAAATAGAATCATTAATTGATTCAGAAAATCATTTAAGAAAAGAGACTCATAATTTAGCATCTTCTTTAAAATCACCAAATATCAAAGGAGCATGGGGGCAGTTACATTTAAAAAGGATTTTAGAGCTTACAGGACTTGTTAATAATTGTGACTTTTATGAACAGAAATCTCAAAGTTTTGACGATAAAGTATACAGACCTGATTTTGTAATAAACCTTCCCAACGATAGACAAATTATTATCGATGCAAAAACCCCATTTGATTTATTTTTAGAATCTCAAGATGCAAATGAAACTATAAAACAAGAAAAATTAAAACAACATACTCAAAAATTAAGATTACATATTAAGGATTTAGCATCTAAAGAGTACTTTTCTAAATTTGCTAAATCATTAGAATATGTAATTTTATTTCTTCCAGCTGAATCATTATTAAGTTCTGCTATTCAAATAGATCCAACAATTTTAGAAATGGCAGCTAGAAAAAATGTGATACTTGCAACTCCAACAACGCTTATTGCTATTTTAAAAGCAATTGCATATTCATGGAAGCAGGAAACTATTTCTAAAAATGCTTCTGAAATAGCAAAATTAGGAAGTGAACTTTATGATAGATTAAATATTCTAACCACTCATTTTTCTAAAGTGGGTAAAAATTTATCAGCAGCAGTTGATGGATATAATCAAGCAATTTCATCGTTTAATTCGAGGGTATTAGTTAGTGCTAAAAAATTAAAAGAAATGGCAGGTATAAAAAAAGATGAAACGATTTTAAGTGAAATAAATAAAACTTGCACAAATGCAATTGAAAGTAATATCAAATAAAGTTTTAATATATATACATATATATTATAT
>JAAKFI010000011.1 GCA_011065125.1 Candidatus Anoxychlamydiales bacterium
CTAGTGTTTGATGTAGTTTTTTCTTATATTAATAGTGTTTTTTAGAATCAAAAAAAATAAAGTTAGAAAGTTCTAAATTATATTTAATAAATATTTTTTTTATTAATGTAGGATTTGAATTGGTAATTGCAAATTTAATATTTTTAGCTTTTTGTAAAAGTGCTTTTGCCATTTCTAATTGATAGGGTAGATTGCTTGTGATTTCAGTTTGTCTAGATCCTTGAAAAATACCAAAATATTTTTTTTCAAAAAGTTCTTTTTTTTCTGTTTTTTGTATTTTATATGCTAGAGGATGTCCTATGTATTCAACTTTTAAAGAGGTATTAGAAAAATATTTTTTTTCAAATGGAAAGATTGTAAGTAAAAGATCTAAGTTTTTAGCCATTTGATATTTTCTGTTTTTTCGCCATGCCCATATGCTTGGAGATATCAAATGTATCAATTTGTTTTTATACCCCTTTTTTCTAAGAGATTTTTCTATTTTTAAATTAAAATCAGCATAATCTATAAAAATGCAAGCATTTGGATTTATTTTTAATAGTTTTTTTCTTAAATAAAAAAAGTTTTTTATAAGTTTGAAAATGTTTAATAAAACATCTATAAATCCCATTACTTGAAAATCTTCCATTTTCATTAAAAGATCTATGTTTTGAGATCTCATTCTAGGACCAGCACATGCAAGGATTTTTAAATTTGGATTTATTTGATGTAATTTTTTTATTAGCTCAGAGCCATGAAGATCCGCACTGTCTTCTGCTGCAAATATAAATAAATCATAGTTCATTTTCTTTAACTTTTTGTATCTTTTTAGGAATCTTTTTAGATTCATAGGCATTTAGCCATCTATGATAAATGTTTGATAGATTTGTATCAATTAAACATCTTAGTCTAAAAAATTGAAGTGACATAAAAAAGCAAGGGTCTCTTGGAATTTTTAATCTTTTAAATTTTTTACTATTATTAATTGGCGTAAATCTAAATTGATTTGTAAGTATTGAAATAATTTCGACTTTTAATTTTTTTGGAACTTGGAAAAAAGGTCTAAATATTGCATTAGTAGATTCTTTTGCTATTTGAATTACAATTCCTAAATGAACAAAAATGTCTTTATCTATAAACTCTTCTTTTAATTGCATTTCTAAATAAGGATAGATCAAACAACTTATTAAAACAGATCTAGGAAGTGAATTTTTTGAAATTTCTAAATCTGCTTTTTCTAAAAGTGTAAAAACTAAAGTATTATTTATTTTTAAAAAATCAGATAGCTCAGGCATTAAATAATCTAAAAAATTATAAGAATCTAATAGTTTAAAAAAGTTTTTTGACTTTGTTGATACTAGCATTCTAAAAAGCTCTTCTAAAATTCTGGCAGGAGAACTTTTAACTATTTCTTGTTTACATTCAATTAATGCATTTAACGTTTCTTTTTCTATTTCAAAATCAAATCTAGCTTTGAATTTTAAAAGTCTTATCATTCTAACTGGATCTTGAATAAATCTAAGTTTTGCTTCGCCTATTGTTCTTAATATTTTTTTTTGAAGATCCGTATATCCATCAACATAATCTATTACTGTTTGTACTTCAGGATCATAAAAAAGACCATTTATTGTAAAATCTCTTCTTAAAACATCTTTTTCAGGAGTTCCATAAATATTGTCTTGTAAAATTAACTCTTCTTTTTTAGCATCTCCAGCTCTAAAAGTAGATACCTCTATTATCTTTTTCCCAAATCTAATATGCGCTAGGCGAAATCTTTTTCCTATTAGTATGCAATTTCTTTTAAATATTTTTTTTATCTCTTCTGGTTTAGCAGAAGTTGCTATATCAAAATCTTTGGGGACTTGTTTTAATAAAAGATCTCTTACGCTTCCACCTACTAAAAAAGATAAAAATCCATTTACTCTTAATTTTTCAATTACATAATAAGCTTTGGTGTCAATTTTATTTATTGGAAGTAAATGCTCATCAATTGAGTAGACTTTAGGTGGTCGCATCTATAAAACTATAAGTTACATACTTATATAAATCCTAGTTAATTTATAATAAATCGTCAACACAAGATAATTTGTTTAAATAAAAATTATATATTTTACTAATTCTTCAAAATTATTATCAGAAATTATTTTTTTTACATGAGCTTGATCTAATTTAAGTTTTTGACAGAATTCCTCTACATGAGGATCTAAATGTTTTAGTTCATGTCTTTTTTGTAAAACTATAGGAAGACCTTGAATCGTTTGACTTCTTGAAATTTTAACTAGTTGTTCATTAACTTTCATTGCTGTTAATAATGATGCAAAAGACCAGCCTTGTTGTTCTTCTTGCAAGTCGGATTCATATCGTTTATATAATTCTTTTAAGCCTTCTTTTCTTTCTATATTTGATAAAATATATTCCCAAGCAGTAAATGGGTGTATTACAGCTACATGCTTTCCAAATATTATACAGTTATAAGCCTTAGATAATAATTCTACTGCAGAAAAGCTCGTTAAAGTGTGAAATAATTGATCAATTTCTAATTTTAATGGATCGCTTAATCCGGTTCCATATGGTAAATAATCTTTTTCTTGTATTGTGGTTACTTCTTTAATGTAACGACCGTCTGTGGCCTTTTGAAAATCAAAACTCATAATTTTTATTATTTTTATTTAAAAAATATAATCTTTTTTTAACTTTTGAAAAACAAAAAAAAGCTGTTATAATAAAAAAATTATGAAAACAAAAAAATTTGGACATATTTTAGGCGGTTCTTTATTAGTTGCAGGAACATCTATAGGAGCTGGGATGTTAGCCCTGCCTGTTGTGACTTCTTTGGGGGGATTTTGGCCTTCCATTTTAATCTACTTAATTTCATATGTGATAATGACTATAAGTGGATTTTTGTATTTGGAAATCGCACTTGCTATGCCAAAAGACTCTAATATAATTTCAATGTCAGATAGATATTTAGGTAATAGAGGAAAAGTATTTAGTTGGATTATTTATTTATTTTTATTCTATTTCTTATCTGTAGCATACATATCTGTTGGTGGCAATTTAATTAAGAGTTTTTCAAATGGAGCTATTTCTTCTGTTTTATCCCATATAATATATGTTTCTATTTTTGGATTTGTTGTTTATAGAGGAGCTTTATTAGTTGATAGAATAAATATGTTTTTAATGATTTTTTTAGGGATTGGATATTTTCTATTTATATTTTTGGGATTTAAACATGTAGAGATTAGCAATCTAAAGTTTTTCGATTTAAAACATTCTATTTTTGCTCTTCCTGTAATTTTATTATCTTTTGGATATCAAGGAATTATGCCAACTTTGACTTATTACATGAAAAAAGATGTGAAAAAAATTAAGGCTTCTATCTTACTGGGTACTACCATGGCTTTAGTTGTATATATCATCTGGGAAATGCTAATACTTGGGATTATACCAATAGAAGGTGCTCATGGACTTAAAGAAGCTCTCAAGCTTGGGCAAACAGCAATTGAGCCTTTTGGTTATCATACTAATGCTAAATTAATATTTGCAATAGGACAGTTTTTTTCTTTTTTTGTAATAACAACTTCATTTTTAGGGGTATCACTGGGTCTTTTTGATTTTATAGCCGATGGTTTTAAAATAGAAAAAAAAGGAATGAAAAAAGTATTTATCGCAATTATCACTTTTCTACCTCCTACTATAATTACTATGTTTAATCCTAATCTTTTTTTAATAGCTCTTGGATATGCTGGCGGAATTGGAGGAATACTTCTTTTAGTTTTTTTGCCTGCTTTAATGGTTTATTCAAAAAGATATGTGAAAAAAGAAAAGCTAATAGAACCTCAGTTAAAAGGAGGCAAAACTTCTCTATATATTATTTTTGTTTTTGTTGTTTTTGAACTATTTATTGAAATAATTAATGAAGTAAATAGATTTCTTTCTTGATTCAATAATCTTTTTTTTATAATTATAAAATTATGAAAAAAAATATTGATAAAATTTTATCTCTTACAATTTTAAGCATATTTATTTTTGCTATAACTACTACTTTTTTTATTGAAATTTCATGCCCTAAATGCCTTAAAGGTAAAAATGAGATTTTTTTTGGAAATAAAAATGCTTTAGTTCAAGTAGTGATTTTTGAAGATTTTAAATGTAAATATTGTAAGGATTTTACATTACTTCATTTAAGTGATCTCAAAAAAAATTATATTGATACTAATAAAATTGGTTATACCATAGTTCCTATCTCTTTTATATGTGGATCTAATAATTTTGCAAATGCAGCTATTGCTATATATAACCTTAAAAGAGATAAGTTTTTTGATTACTTATATGAAATATCAAAAGATGATATTTCAATAGAATCTAAAGAAGATGTTTTTAAAATTACTAAAAATATAAGTGGTCTTAATCATGATCTTTTTATGGATATTGTAAAATATAAAATCTTTGATGAAGATTTAGAGGAAAATTTAAAAATTTCAAAATCAATAATGAAAAGAAATTTTGTGGTTCCAACTGCTTATGTAAATGGACATAAAGTAAAAATGGATAACTTAAATAAAGCAATTGAAACTAAATTAAATGAGGGCAATTAGTGAACTTAATTAAAAGATACTCTTTGATAATTGCTTGGGTAATCACTTTGATTGGAACATATGTTTCTTTATATACATCAGAAATTCTCTCTTTAGATCCATGCCCGCTTTGCTGGTATCAAAGAATATGTCTGTTTCCTTTGGTAATTATTTTATTTATAGCATCTTATAATCAGGACAGAAAAGTATATAAATATGCTCTTCCTTTATCTGTATTAGGAGGAATAATTGCTATATATCAATTCCTAGTACAAAATTTTAATGTTCCTTCTTTTTGTGGAATCAGATGCAAAGAAAAAATAGCTGTTTTATTTGATATGATTGATTTTTCAGTAGTATCTTTAATAGGATTTGTTTTAATTAGCTTTTTTTTGATTTTAGCTAAAGAATATAAAGTAAAGTCTTAAGTTAACATATAATTATTAAGCTCTTAATGATAAAATATATTGATAGGTCGATGGGGGAATTTTTATTACAGCTCGTTGGCCATTAAGTAATTTGGGTTCGTCTGAACAATCATTTGCAATCATACATGGAATACAAAAAAAACAACAAAAATATTCCGCAACTCTAATTTCGATACAAGTTTCAGACTCCATTTTTCCTTTAGGCAAAGCATTAATTCCTTTCGTCATTAAAATTATTTTATCTGAATTTTTGTGAAATATTTTTTCTCTTTCAATTAATTTTTGTGCTTCAGCAAAAGTAACAAGTATTTTTTGTGCAGTATTTATAACTTCTAATAATTTAGGATGAGGATCCTCATGTTTATCAATATACAAAAATAAAGACCTGCATTTTTCATTTAAATATTGCTGATATTCATCAGTAGTCATATATAAATTAGCTTGATCTTCTGTTAATGGAATATTTATTACATTATGAATAATAGTGGGTTGCTTATGGTCATCTAATAGACGTGTTGTAGCTGCTCCTGCAACTGCTCCAACTAAAAATGGTGCGGCCATTAATTTTTCAACCTCATGTAAAATTTATAAGAATATATTTAACTGTTTTTTTTTTGTAAATATTAATTAATTTCTTTCCTAAAAAAATATTTTTTTTCATATTACTTTTATTATAAATTAAACTTAAAAATTTTTATGATTAAAAAACTTATCTTTTTTTGTGTCTTTATAAACTTAATTTTTGCAGATGATTTTGATGAATATTTCAATGTAACAATTGATAAAAACAACTTTTTTACAATAGAAAATTGCCTTAATCTTTTAACGGGTCAAATATATTTTAATGAAACGGACATAATAGCAAATGCTAAAGAACCAATAGAATATGGCAAATCATATCATTCGTTATTTTTTTATCCTTCATTAGGTAAATTTTTAACGAGAGGTAGAGAATGTGAAGAATCTGTAAATAGCGGCTGGGGTAGTGATAAGCATTTAATGGCATATATTTATAGATTCAATAAAGAAGAAAAAAAGGGAACTAAAAAAATTAGATATTTAGATATCTATGAACCTAATGGAGCAATGCTTAGATATGATTTTCCAATAATAGATCATCCAAAAACTAATTTTTGGAATAGTAAGACTAAAAAGGAATTGGAGCAAAGAAAATTTGAATTAAAAAAAGAAGAGATTAGAGAGTTAGAATTTAAAAAAGATAAAAGTTCATATCAACAAACTATAACAGGTGCAAAAGATAACTATAAAAATACTAAAGTATTTGCTATAGGAGAGCATGATTTAAAAGTTTATCTATCAGACGGCTGCATAAGATATTATCAGAGAGAAGAGGCTGGTGATAGAGCATATGCTCTAAAATATGAAATTTTGCTAAATGGAAATATCAAAGAATATACTTTATATGGGGAGTATGAAAAAGAAATTGTAACTAAAAGCCCTCGTGATAAAATTTATGCAAAAATGTCTTTTGATAAAAAATTTGATAAAAAAAAGGATAGATTAACTGATGAATATTTAACAGTTGAAACGCATGATCAAAAAAAAGCTTTTTATCACTATCATAATAAAAAAACATCAGAGAACAATAAAAAGAAGTTTTGTCTTTACTCAAAAAAATCTCCATTTAAAAATCAAAAATTTGAATATTATAAATATGAAAAACTGCTTTTAAAAGATATTAAAAATCCAAATGATAGAATTTTAAATTTCACCTTTGAATCTAATAAA
Organism: Candidatus Anoxychlamydiales bacterium; assembly: GCA_011065125.1. Classification (GTDB taxonomy): domain Bacteria; phylum Chlamydiota; class Chlamydiia; order Chlamydiales; family SM23-39; genus JAAKFI01. The sequence goes on from JAAKFI010000011.1 coordinate 6,734, forward strand.
AAAGAAAAGGATATTAAAAGAGTTTCTGAAATTAAAACATATTTAGAAAACAGGGAACTTACTACTCTTTATAAAATCTATTATGACAAAATTGCAAGATTTAACAAAAACGAGGGGATTACAAGAGTAGAGGATTCTTTAGGAAATGAAACTAAGTATTATTTTAGTGATAAATTTAGACTAGAAAAAATAGAAAAATATGAAAAACATAATAACAATCAGGTTTTAAAAAGTACTTTAAAATTTATATTTGGAAGTAATGAACAAGAAGGGTTTTTATTATCTAAAGTTTTTTTAGATGAAAATCAAATAGCTAAAAAAATAGTAAATTATATCTATGATGATAAAAATATTGGCAATCTTATTAAAGAGATTACAATAGGAGAATCAAGTGAAAATAATTCTTTTATAACAACCTTTTCATACTATGATAATAATTTACTTAAAACAATAACCAATCCAAATGGTCTTACAACTAAACTTACATATCATAAATGTAAAGTTTTAGATGAAGATTTTACAACAAATTTAATCTCTACAAAATTCTTAATACATAATAACCAAATCAAACAAAGATTTTTTTATAAATATGATGAGGATAATCTTTTATTAGAAGAGATTGTAGATGATGGAAATAATGAAAATTCTTTAGATTTAACTAACGTTAATAGAAGAGTTATAAAAAAATACACCTATACAAAAAAAGATCCCTTAGGACAAGTAAAAACTTATGAAAAATATTTAGTAGATAAGACAACTAATAAACTAATAGAAAAAGAAGAGTACGAATATTCAATAGATTCTAAAATCATAAAAAAAATAGTCTTAGATCCTTTAAAAGTAGATGAAATTTTATATTCTATTAATTTCAAGTATGATGAAACGGGCAATCTAATTTCTCAAACTGATCCAATAAATAGAGAAACAACGACTCAATATGATGAAAATTTTAATAAAATTTTAGAAAAAGATTTTTTTGGTTTAACAACTCAATATGAATATGATTTTTCAAATAGGTTAACAAAAAAAATAACTCATGGCTTTGATAAAAATTATATAGAAGAATTTAAATATGATAAAAAAAATAATATTTTAGTTCACATAGATATTAATAATAATAAAATGAGTTTCGAATATGATTTTGCAAATAATCTAATTAAAGAAATAAAACCTAAAATTGAAATTTCCAAAAACATTTTTGATAACCCAATATATGAATATAGATATGACTCATTTAATAGGTTAACTAAAAAAACAGATCCTAATAAAAATATCATAAAAACAAAATACAATATGTTTGATAAGCCTATTGAAATTATTTATGAAGATGGATCAATAGAGAAATTTATATATAACAATGATGGAACATTAAAAAAGCATATTGATAAAAAAAATATCAAAACTACTTTTGAGTATGATTATTTAAATAGAGAGATATCTAAAAAAATATTTTCTTTAGATAAAAATCTTTTAAAAGAAGAATTTTTTGAATATGACGCTTTTGATCTTATTAAAAAAACAGATTTTAATAAAAATTACATAATTTATACATATGATGATTTTAACAGAAAAATAAAAGAAGAGTTTTTTGATAATAAAGATAAATTACTTTCTATAAGTGAGTTTTTTTATGACTCTTATGGAAATGTTTCAAAAAAAATAGATGGAAATGTTCTATTAACTACTTACGCACGAGATAAGTTAAATAGAATTATAAAAAAACAAATTTTAAATGAAAATAATCAACTTTTAAGAAAAGTAGAATATGAATATGCAGATACTACTTTTTTTAAGATTTTAAAAACTATAAGTTATGTAAATAATAAACAAGCAATAGATACTAAAAAATATGATATTTTCAATAGGTTGGTTTTGCATATTGATGCAATGAATCATGAAACTAAATTTTTTTATAATTTAGTAAATGAAAATAATCAAAATTTTTTAAAACAAGTTACTTTAAATTCACTAATGCAAAAAACAATAGAATTTTTTGATCCAAATAATAACTTAAAAAAAATAGAAAAATTAGATTGTCAAAATGAAATAATTTCAAAACAAGAATTTTTTTATGATTTAAATAATAACTTAATAAATCATCAAAATCATATTTATTCCAAAACCTTTTTTATAGATACCATTCAAACTAAAATGGAATATGATAATTTAAATAGATTACTCTCTATTACTGAAGCATATAACTCTAAAAAATCAAAAACTACAAAATATGAATATGATCAAAATAACAATAAAACCAAAATTCTAAAACCCAATAAAACCCCAATATATTATGAATATGATGAGTTTGATAATAACATAAGAGTTTTATCATCAGATATAGATTATAAATTTACTTATAATAAATTAGATCAGCTAACAAATGTAGTAGATAATGCTAATAACAAAATAACTACAAGAGTATATGATCCTTTAAGCAATCTAGTGCAAGAAAATCTATCTAATGATCTTGAAATTAAACATGAATATGACCTTTTATCAAATAAGATAAAAACCACCTTTCATGCAGGTTCTTTTATTGAATACTCATATGATCCAATAAACTTACTTAAGGTTACAAAAAAAGATAACTTTGGAAATGAAGAGTATTTTCATGAATTTTTAAAATACGATCTATCCGGAAACTTATTAGAAGAAAATCTTATCTTAAATTATGGAAGAGTAGTTTATGATTTGGACAACCTATCTAGAACAATATCGATAAACACACCATACCACACACAAAATATTAAATATGATCAAATTGGAAGAATTAAATATATTGATAATGAGGGATTTTTAAATAATGGATCTTTTTATAGTTACGACTCTTTAAATCAGTTAACTAGAGAAAACAGTATTTTTAAAAATATCTATGAATATGATTCAAATTACAATTTAACATCAAAAAACAATCAAAATTTCAAAGTTAATGCACTAAATGAACTTATTTCAATAGATGAAGAAGAATTTTTTTATGATGAAAATGGAAATTTAATTTTTGATAAAAAAAATAATGAGAAGTATTTATATGACTCTTTAGACAGACTTATAAAAATAGAAAAAGAAGGGGAATATATATTAGATTATGAATATGATCCCTTTAACAGAAGAATTTCAAAGAAAAAATATTTAAATAGTTATTTAAGTGGAAAATATTTATCTGAAACAAAATATTTTTATTATCAAGACTTAAATGAAATAGGCTCGTTTGATGAAAACTATAATTTAAAAGAGCTTAGAGTGCTTTCTAATACAAAAAATGCTGAATTAGGCTCTGGTATATCCTTTGAAATAGATGGGTATGCATATGCCCCAATATACGACGTTTCTAGAAATGTGCAATCCTTGATCTACAATAACTATGTATATGAGCATTATAGATATTCTTCTTTTGGTGAAAAAAAGATATTCAATTCAAAAAAATATGAAATTAAAAATTCATATATTAATAATCCCTGGCAGTTTTCATCTAAAAGGTTAGATGATAATGGCTTCATATATTTTTTAAGAAGATATTACTCTCCAAAATATGGAAGGTGGATATCTTGTGATCCTAAGGGATTTATTGATGGATATAATTTGTATTCATATGTTTCAAACAATCCACTTGTTAAGATGGATTTGTATGGGCTTTATGCAAATCCATGGATGCTTCCTAAAACTGATTTTAATTATGATTTACCCCCGTTATTTGAAAAAGCAGAAATTATTCCAATTATTGGAAATTCTAATACTTCAAGTCCTTATTTTGTTGTATCTGGACAAGGAAATACTAAAAAGGAATTCATAGAAGGTCTTCAAGTTCATTATAATAAAATGAAAAATTTAGATGGAAATTTAGGAATTGTTCCAATTTATACAGGATCTAAAGGCGTATTTTTAGATAGCATGTTATCTGTTTTACAACGAAATGGATTTTATAAACCTAAAAGACTTGAAATGATAAAAGAACAAATAAATAATGCTGCAAAAAAAACCTTAAATAGTAATAATCCTATGCAAAAAGCTTTTTTTATAAGTTTTAGTAGGGGAGCTTTAGATATGTATCAGGTATTAGAACAAACTGATCAAAAGACTAGAGATCAAATAATTTCTATTTCAGCAGGCTTTGCTAAAGCTATTCCAAACGATTTTGCTTTTTATAGTAAAAATTTAAGAGGCAAGGGAGATCTTTTACCTTCTTTTATGGATTCTTTTGCGTGTTGTGGGATTGAATATGATGGATTTAATTGTAAGATATCAAATAGGTATGATATTGAGACAGTTCCTCAAAATGAAAAAGGTCCTCTTAATGGTCATAGATTTGTTAATGAGGGGTATCAAGATAAATTAAAAAATCATATTAAAATGCTATACAAAATCCATGGGGTAAGTAATGATTAACAAAATATTTCTTAATTTTATAATAATCTTTTTTATTACCTCATGTAATGTATCAGTTCCAAAGAGTAATTATTATCGGGAAGGATTGAAATTCACATTAAAAACTGCAAGGCAAATAGAAAAAGATAATAATTTAGAATTAGTTTCATATGGAATTAATAATAATGGATTTGGAGATTCACCAAATTGGAATGGGATACATGATTTTACATTTTTTTATAGAAAAATAGAGTTATTAAATATAAATGAAGCTAGAAAATTATTGATTAAATTAGTTGATGAGACTATGAGAAATATTAATGAAAATGGGAGTATTAAAGAATATCTTGTTGAATATCCATTTAAAATTGAAAATCTTGATTTGGGGATTGTTTTTAAGGACAAAAATAGAAAAACAGTATTTGGCAAAAATATTGAATCTTGTGGATTAAATAATAGAAAAATTTCTTATACAATTATTCCAGATGATGATTCATTAATGCTTACATATGAGGAATCATATGAAGATGCTGTAGAAATTGTAAAAAATAATATTGAGACAGATCCTGTTTTTACAAGATAGAGTTTTTTTTGATAATATGATTTTAATGTTGTAAAATCCAAATAAATGTATTTGGCATATTAGGAACTTTTATTTCTTGAAAAACTTTGTAATTGGCATTTTCGAAGACTTCAATAGTTTCTTCATAATTTCTAGGAATAAAACCTTGCAGTCCATGAACATAATCGAATCCAGGCATAATTGTAGGTATTTTTTTTGAAGGAGAAACTATATCAACAATTATTAAAAATTTCATTCTAGGAAAATGAGTTTTATATGAATGCAATAATTTAGAAGTATTTTTTTGAGATTGAATATCATGTAAAACAAAACTTGCCAAAGCAATCGTTACGTCTTCCCAAACTCCACTTAATTTTAAAATATCCTCTTTAATAATTTCGACTTTAGAAAAATTTTTTATAAATTTTTTGCTTTCTTTTACTACGTCTTTGTTTTTTTCAATTCCTAATCCATAAGAATTTGTTGATTTACAAATTCTTACCAATTTTTCTCCAGTTCCGCATCCTAAATCGCAAATGGTACCATTGTAATTAAGTTTTTTAAAAATATTTATTAATAAAGGGTCCAAGTCTTCAGAACCAAAAGAAATAGAAGAAAGAGCAACTGTTGAATAATTAATATCAGTTTCAACAAAGCTATTGGGATTATTTAATAATTTTTTTTGTTTAGAAATAAGTTTTTCATATCCTTTAAGAGGTAAAGTTATAAATCCAATTTTTTTAGCGATATGTTTTCCAAAAATAGTTAAATAAAAGTCATTTCCATCCCATAATACAATATCTGCCCCCATAAGTGTAAAAAGAGTAGATGTAACTAAACTAATATTTGTGAATTTTTTTATTTCCTCTTTCCCAATTTTACCTTCATTTAATAAAATTTTCAAAATTCCAATCTCTTCTATAAAACAAAGGGCTTGAGCAGCAATTCCATATGAAACAAAGTTTATAAAAGATTTTTCCAAGGAGACTTGATTATGATTTGGAGATGTAATATCAGTTTTTAAACTAGGACTTTTTTTCATAAGATGAAAATTTCTTAATTACTATTATATAAAATATACATGATATTATAAATAAAAACACTGAAAAAAAATTATTATAATTTTTAAATAAAATTAGTTTATTTTTTAAATAAAAAGTAAAAAAAGAAAATCCAAGAGCTAAAGTGTCTGTAGAATCTATAGCTCCAAATAATTTACCGAAATGATTAACCTTTAATTTCTTAGACATTAATGAGAAAAGAGATGGCACAAAAAAACCATTTCCAAAAGCAAAGAAAAATTCAAAAAAACCTTTTAGCGTTATAGAGTTTTTTAAAGAAAAATAAAAAAAATCAAATTTTCCATATAAGTTATTAAAAGCAAATAAAATAAACAATGAAATTAGTGATATAATTATGCCATATTTAATTCCTTTTTTATCTGAAAAAGACATAATCCATTGAATTAAAACACCTAAAGCATAGCCTACAGCCATTAATACTCCGGCTATTTTTATGCTTAAAGATTGTAACTCTATTTCATTTGAAGAAAATATTTGATAAAAAGTTGTTTCACTTAATAAATACGCTAATATCGCAGCAGATCCTCCTGCTGTTAAAAACATAGATCCAAACCATTTGTAACTATTTGAAATAACATTAAATATTTTTTTAAAGTCTTTACTCGTTTTTCTTATATTATCTTTAGAATCAATGAATTTCTTTTTGATAATATATAGTATCAATAATTGTAGGAATATTATTGTAAATAAAACTTTCCAAAAAGATAAAATCAAGCCTAATAAAACAGCTGCTATCCAACCAAATCCTATGGCAATTGTTGACCAGCCCATTGCAGTTCTAAAATCATGAATTTTTAAATCGGCAATACCCGCTCTAGCTATTGGAATAGCATTCCCAGATATTCCTAGAAAAAAACATATAGGAAAGACGCCCAAAAATTCTTTTAATAGAAAAGAATGAAATTGAATATTTTTTATATCTATAAAAAACATTATCCCTAGATATAATCCAGCTAATAATACACTTAAAGAAGCTGTGAATAAATTCTTTTTTCTGCCAAAACTATCTGATATTCCTGATTGTGCAATAGCACAAAAAAAAGTTAATACATAATAAACAACGGACCATATTAAAAAATAATTACTTATTAGATGTAAATAATATAAAATTACTGATGTAAATAATTGAATTAAAAAAATATTTAAAATTAAAATTGCTGAATTCTTTTTTTTGATTTGAATATCTAACATCATTTTTTTTATTTTATTATCCTAATTTCTTTATTATAATAATTTAGTTTATTTTGAAATATAATTTATTTTCATTTAATCTAAAAGAAAGGATTGTTTTATGCATAAAGAATTCTCGGATGAAAAAATGCAATTATTAACTGGGCAAATTTTTATAGGCCAAGGAATACTAGTAGCATTTCAATTAGGTTTATTTAGTCTATTACTAAATAAACCTTTGCAAATTCAAGACATAGCTACAAAATTAAGATTATCTAGTAGAGCTGCACAATCTATTGTTTCATGTGCAAGTGCTTTTGGTTTTATAGAATTCAAAATACAAAAATACAAATTAACTTTGTTAGGGGAATCTTTTTTTTCGCCTAAAAGCAAAGACTATTATGGAGATGTTCTAAATTTATTTATCAAAGAAAATGAAATAATGAATTTCTCAAATATAAAAAAAGCTATTTTGACAAATAAATCACTCGCTAATAAAGGAAGGCCTTTATTTGAACAACAAAGCAGTATAAGTAATACAAAAAAGTTTATATCAGCTTTACATCAAAAAGCTATTAAACCAGCTTTTTTTTGGACAAAAAAATATCCATTAAATAAGAACAAGAAAATAATTGACATTGGAGGAGGATCGGGAATTCATTCCATAGCTGCTTGTTTAACCAATTCACAATTGACTGGCATTGTTTGTGAAAGGAAAAAGGTTACTCTTACGACAAAAAAATATATAAATGATTTTAATTTAAATTCTCGTATAAGTGTAAAACAAATAGATATGTGGAAGGATAATTTTCCAAGAGGAGATATTTATTTTTTTGGAGATATATTTCATGATTGGGATGAAAAAAAATGTTTTTTATTAGCAAAAAAAAGTTTTGAATTGTTACCCAAAAATGGAAAAATAATTTTGCATGAAATGTTATTTAATAATGATAAAACAGGTCCTTTATTGACTTCTGCATATAATATAAAAATGATGAGTTGGACAGAGGGTCAGCAATATAGTAAAATTGAAATTACCAAATTATTAAAAAAAGCTGGATTTAAAAAAATAATTATTTTGAAAGCTTTAGGTAATTGGTCGCTGATTATAGGCACTAAAAAATAAAATAAAAAATCCTCCTATTTATAATAACCTTTTTATTCACGTAACACTCTATGATTAAATAACATAACTGCAATTTCCTGTAATAAAATATTTAATTGGTTTTTTATTATAAAATGTGTTAAAATTTATTTTAATTAATTGCTAAAAATATCGCATTAATAAGGAGATAATAACATGATAACTTTATCTAATATTACTAATAAAATAACAAATAAAATTAAATCCATAAAACTCGAACATGTGCTTTCATCTTTAAAAATAGCATCTTTAATGATAATTGGAACATTAATAGGTTTTTTTATTCATGGAGCTATTGGAAGTAGTTTTGGTTTGATTTTAGGATATGTTCTTGCTAGGTCTTTATTTATTTAACAATATGAAGGAAACTATGTTTAAGCAATCTAAGAACGAAATAGATAATAAGGACTTATATAATTGGAACTTGATTTATCCAATTGTTTTCAATTATTTAAATGAAAAATTTTTAAAAAAAGATCTATCATATCTTTTACCATATGATTGTTCTAACAAAATAAAACTAGATTTAAAAAAAGGGCTAGAAGAATATCAATTACTTCTTACTCTTCTTGAATTGACAATCAAAGATTATAAAAATAAAAACTTAGAAAAATTCGATCCAATTGTTGGTGAAAATGCATGTCAAATAAGAGCTGTCAAAATAGCACTTTTTTTGAAAAATAACCAAGTTGATTTTTCAAATGTTGAAAGTAAAATAAATAAAGCAAAAGAAGTAATAGAAAGGTTACTCACAGCCAAAACAATAACTTCACTAATACAAAGTAAAATTTCTTTAAAAGATCTTTTAGAAAGAGAAAATCTAAATATAAATTTATCATCTGATGAACTTTATTTATTAAAGTCTTATATTCTTACTTTAACTAAAGAATCACAACCATCTGAAAAAACATTTTATATACAAAAAAAACTTTTCTTAGAAAAAAAAGATATAAGTTCTCAAGAAAATAATATTTTTTCAGATTTACAAAGAGAAAAAGCTAATCCTAAAATTTTAAAAAATTATGGTAATATAACATCTAAATTTTCAGAAAAATTATTTAGAAGAATTAGAAAGTTATTATCTAAAGAATCTGTAAATTTTTTAACAAAGATAGCATTAAATAAAAGTTCTTTACAGAATGTTTTAAAAGAAGAGTTTGTAACGAGACATTTAAATTGCTACTCTCTTCCAATGTTTTGGAGTTATAAAGCTTTAATTCAAGTTTTGGAAGAAGAAGATATTCCAATAATTGTTCATGCAAAATTTATAGATAAAGATAAAGAAGATTTTCAAATTAAAGATGAAAAATTTCTATTATATGAGAATGATAATGATTTTAAAATTCATTCTTATAAAAAAAATCTTAAAGATATTTCAGATATAGATGAACCTAAAATAATAATTCAAGGAATCGTTTATGATAGTTTTGAAGAAAACTTTCAAAACAATTGGCTTAATTCAATAAAATCCTTTTTTTTAAAACACTTAATTTTAGCAGGAGCTGCTGATCATAGACAGTATCCAGATGAGAATAATGATTATTTAATAAATTCATTGAATGATAAAGAATACGAAAAATATAAAGGTTTAGCTGATAAAAAAGGATTTTCTTTAAAAAATCCTTCTACTTTTTTTATTCAACATGTTTATGTATCTTAAATTATTTTTTAGAAAGTAATTTTTTGATAGACCATATACTTTCTTCTATAAATACCGATGTTAAAAAAAATAAAAAACTAAGTCCCATAGAAAAAAGTAAGATATCAAATGTCTGTCTTATTTTATGAAATTCTAAAAAAGTAGCTGCTATGCAGGAAAAAAGCCATGTAGTACTACCAAGTCTTTTAATAAATTTTCCCAATCAGATTTTATTCTTTTTAAAGTTTCATTAATGGACATTTTCCAAGGAATAAATTTATTATTAATTAAATCACCAGCAACCACTAATTTTTCATCAAGTAAATTTTTAATAATTGCTAAACTTTTGATTTTAATTAATTCAGAATCCTCAAAGCGATAAAATTGTTCTACAAAACTTGGAACAAAATATAAAGAAGTCCAATCTTCAATGCAATATGCTAAAATAGCTAGTTTAGTTTTTTCAAATAAAATATCCTTATCCAACTTGAATCAGTTGTTTTTTTGCTTTTTCTATTATTTGCAGAATGTCATCCATAGAAAATTCCCAATAATCTTTTTGCGGATGTTTATAAAATTGTATTTTTAATTCACCAGTTTCTTGAGAAATTTCAGCAAATTGATTGTTTTTATATGATATCTCTGCTACTAAATTTTCTCTATCGGGTAAGCTTGCTATTGTAATTCTAAAATTTTCCATTTATTAATCATTTTTTTTGCATTTCCCAAAGTTTTTCTTTTGCTTTTTTTAAAATATTCTCAAACTCTGAAAATTTAAATAACCAAGACTTTTTATTTTCAGGGGGATATATTTCAATTAGTAAATTTTCAAAACCTTTTTCTTGTGTCAATATCGCTACAAATTGATTATCAAAATATATTTCTGCACAGAGATCTTCATAATCTAAGTCACTTGATATTATTATTTTAAAATCATTTTTCATATTGCCTCATTCTTTAGGTTGTAAAAACCCCATTAATTCATTTTTTTTATTAAATCTTACACCTTGACCTTTAGAATTGTATATATCTATTCCTTCAAAACGATTTTTATAAATTGTTTTAGAATCATTTAATATTTTTTCTAAAATTATTTGTCCCTATTTATAAATTTATTTTTTTAGGTATTGAATATATAGAGATTGTTAGCCATCAAAAAAAAAATAAGATTTTTATATAAATAAATAATAAATTAAAATTTATCCAACTGCAATTAATTTTTGCTTAGCTTGTTCAATAACTTTTTGAAATTCTTCTAATGAAAATTCCCAATAATCTTTATCTTTATAACAATATATTTGGATTAGTAATTCTTTATTTTCGTTTGAAATTTCTGCGACTTGAATATTTTCATAAATAATATCCGCTACTAAATTATTTTTATCTGGCAAACTGCCTACTGTAATTTTAAATTTATTCATTTTTTGCTCCTAAGGTTCCAAAAAACCTATAAATTCACCCTTTATATTATATCTCAATCCACCAATCTCTGGCACTTTAATATCTATTATTTCACCATATTCCTTGAAAGTATAATGAAATATTTTTTTATTTGGATTGTTCAAAATACCTTCCAAAATTTTTTGCCCATGTAAATTGATTTGCATAGGATCACCAATAGGTTTTGGAAAAACACTTCCTTCCCGTCCTCCATGTTTGGCCAAAGCTCTTCCAGCTTTTGTTAAACCTGCTCTATCTAAAACTTTACCAGCATTAGCTAGTTCTTTTGAACTAAAACCTTCTATCATTTTTCCAGTAGATGCAGCAGTTTCAAATACTCTATTTGAATAAACAATTTCTCTAAAAGCTCCATTACCTCCTGTTTCAGCTAAAGCTTCAAGCGAAAGTAATTGTTCACTCATTTTTAAATTTTTTGCAGCTACTAGAAGTTCTTTAGCTCCATTTATTCCTTTTGTAGTTACTTTGGCTGCAATGCCAGGAACAAGGATATCTCCTCCTAATTTACCAATGATATATCCTGATTTTTCACCTCTTTCTTTTGGGGAAAGAATTTCCCAATCCTTAATTAATTCACAGGCTTCTGGAGCAATTATTTCACTTAAAACTTTCCACTCATTTAATTTTGCAAAATCTGAAATTATTTGTATCGATTCAACTAAATTTACATAGGTTTGAGATGGCTGAGAAACCACATTAACGGCTAATGATAAAAATTGTTTACCTGATTCCATAGCTCCTTTATCAATTCCAATTCTAGCTCCAACACAAAACTCAGCAGAATCCTTTAAAACATCTAAACTTTTTGAAATATAATTTTTTTCTTTAATTTCTTTAAAATTATTATAGTCATTTAAAGATTTATCAAATTCTCCTAATTGTAAGTAAGCATAAGCTCTATTCAAATAAGCATTATGATTGTTGGGATTTAAATTAATTGCCTTATCAAAATGTTCTATAGACTGATAGTAATTTTTATTAGAAGTAAATTCTGCATACGGTAAGTGAAAATTTTCTGGAAAAGAATTTGGATTGGAAGAAAATGTATTTTTATTATCAATGTAATTTGCTGTTTGATTAGTTACAAAAATATTATCGATTTCCCCATGTCCTTTTAAAAGTATTTCATCAGAGTTATTGCTATTAATATCATAAGTTAAATTACTAAAAGCATTATGAGCTAGGGTAGATCCAGTAATTCTTTCATTAGGGAAAAAATAATTTATATCTGTAGATCTTGAAATAGCAAGATCATTTTGCGTTATAATATTTTTAAAATCTGATGTCTGTTCAGCTACAGACTCTTGAAAATCATTTTTAACACCAGTATTTAAATTTTCATGAGATATAATATCAGAAAAAGTCTCTTTTTTTTTCTTAGATGCGTATGAATCAGCAGCCGTCGTTAAAGCTCCTGCACTAGCAACTGCAGTAGAGGCAATTACTACTGTTGCAACAACAACAACGGCAGCTATAGCTATAACAGCTGTAACAATTACAATAGTTTTATGTTTTTTTATAAACTTTTTTGAATGGTGGACCTGTTTTTTAAACCATTTATTACTATAGTGGACAATATTAGCATTTTGATAAAAAACTACAGGTAAAAATTGATAGCCATTAATATTTGAAGATTTTTCTAAAAAAATAGAATTGTTATCTTGATGTAAAAGCTCTTGAATATCCAATTCTAATTCCAATCTATACTCTTCATCAATATTTGGCAGCATTCCTTGTCTTACTATGTAAGCTAAAAAAAGGTTTATTTTATGCCAGTTTTGTTCACTTAATACATCGTCTAAATTTCCGTTTTCAATTTCTTCAAAAAGAGACATCACCCGATCATAAACAAGCATTCCATCTTCATTCATTAATTGTTGAATAATATCTTTTTGATTAGAAAATTTTGATTCTGCTTGTCTAATATTTAAAAGGGGATTTATTTCAGAAGCTATAAGAGATGATATATTTAGAAAAATAATAAAGATGAGGAAAAATTTTGATTTTTTTAATAATTTTATCATAATAATTTTTATCCCCAAAAATTAAAAAAGGAAGATTAGATAATAAGTTATAAAATGTCAAAAAATAGTTTTCTGTGTAATCCTTTTGATTTATCTGTGATGTTAGCCATGCTTAAAATAATAAAAAAAAATGTTAGTCACAAAGCTGAAATTGTTGGTGATAACAAATGAAACTGTGATTGGAAGTAAAAAACTTTCCTCCTTTGGTTTAAGTAAGCCAAAGTCAGATCTTTAATATTAATAAATTAAAACTATGTAAATTTTAAGATTTGTTTTATTTTTTAACGCTTTCAATATTAGTTGTTTGTATATTTTTGATTTATAGACTGTTGATTTATAAATCAAAAAATGATATATTTATGAGTTATAGAACAGAGGGATATAACTCAATGAAATGGAATTGGCAATTAGATAAATGGCCTAAATTTACATATGATAGTTCAATAATAGAAGATTTAGAGAAAGAATTTCTTCAAGCTGTTGGTGGCTTTAGTGCAGTATTAAAACTTCTTGAAGGAGAAGAAAAGAAAAGATTTATTGTAGAAATTCTTTGTTCTGAAGGATTAAAAAGCGCGGAAATAGAAGGAGAAATTTTAAAACAAGATAGTTTGCAATCTTCAATTCAGCGTCATTTTGGATTTATATCTGACAGAAAAAGTATTCCTTTAAGAGAAGAAGGGATAGGTGAGCTAATGTGGAATATATATGATTCATATAAGCAGCCATTAACCCATAGCTTATTATATGACTGGCATCGATTACTTATGAAAAATGAGTATCGGATATCTGATATAGGAAAATATAGAACACATGATGAACCTATGCAGATAGTATCTGGACGTTTAGATAAACGAATAGTGTATTTTGAAGCTCCTCCTTCGAAAAATTTAAAAAATGAAATGAATAGATTTATTAAATGGTTTAATGATTCAATAAGAGAGGACTCAATTTTAGCAAGAGCTGCAATTATTCATCTATATTTTGAAAGTATTCATCCTTTTGAAGATGGTAATGGACGTCTTGGAAGAGCTCTTGTAGAAAAAGCACTGTCGCAAAGTTTGAAAAAACCAACATTAATAGCTGTTTCAAAAATAATTACAAAAAGAAAAAAAGAATATTATAAAGCTTTAGCACAGTGTAATAATACTTTAAATATTGATAGTTGGATTAAATATTTTGCAAAAGTAATAGTTGATGCTCAAAAAGAATCTCTTAAAATAATAAATTTTTTGATGGCAAAGTCTAAACTTATGAATGAATTAAAGAATAAAATTAATGAACGCCAGGAAAAAGTTTTACTTAGAATGTTTTCTGAGGGGATAGATGGATTTTCTGGAGGGTTAAGCGCTGACAATTACATTGCTATTAGTAAAACTACCAGGGCTACGGCAACTAGAGATTTAGCTGATTTAGTTAAGAAACAAGCTTTAAAAAAAACAGGTCAATTGCGATATACTCGTTATTGGCTTAATATAGATATTTAATAAATTATTATTCTCATTTTAATAATTGTAAGAGTACGAATTGCTTACTTTCGTCTCCGAAAGTTATTCAAAATTTCATAATAATATTAAGCATAATCTTATTATGAAAAATTTATATTAAATAGTGTAAGTCCAAAGTTATAATGATACTTTAAACCAAAAATTTTAGTATGGAGGTTTCTAACTTTGGGCTTACAAAAAATAGTTTTCTATTTACAAAATAAACTCCTTTTCACATATTGCTAATCTTATAAATTTTCTAATGGTTAAAATATGTTTAGAAAAACTTTAATTTTTTTCATCTTTCTATCTCTTAATTTATTTTCTAATGAATTAGAAGATTTCAATGTAACAGTAAGTACAAACAGCACACAAATGGCAGAAGGTATTGTAAATGTTATAACAGGCCATTTACATTTTTATAATAATGATATAATAGCAAATGCTAAACATCCAATCACATATGGTAAATCTTACCTCAGCATGGATAATAATAAGGCTGCGTTAGTATTACCTGAGATTTTACAAGAACACCAAGGAGGATGGAGCTCATTAAAATATTTAAGGGCTTATATTAAATATGATAACAAAGAAGAAGAAAGAGGTAGGAAACTGCTTTTTTATGATCCAAATGGTTCTATTTTAGAATGTAATTTAAAATCTTTTGAAAAAAATAAAAAAGAATCCAATAAAAACTTTCAAAAAAGAAAAGAATCAGAAATTGAAAGGTTGGATATTGATAATAACATTTTAAAAACCCTAATAAAAACATCTAGCATTACAAGTTCTAAAAACAATTATAAAAATTACAATATTACAAAATTTGGAGATAGAGAAATAAAAATAATCTCACCGGATGGAACAAAAAGGATCTATACAAGAGAAAAAGGTGCAGATAACACATATTATTTGGATAAAGAAATCTATTTAAATGGAGCTGTTTTTAAATATGAATATAAAAAAAATAAACTAAATAAAATCATATCTTTAACAAAAGATGAAAAAAAAGAATATACCCATCTAGATATTGATACAGATATAACAACATATGAGACTATAAAATCTAATATCCATGAACTTAAGTATCACTTTTTTGAAAACAAAACAAAAAATCCTATAAAAAAAATAGAAATTAAAAATTTTAAAAATAATGAAAAAATAAAAGAATCTTATAAATACATTGATAAAAATAACTTGCAGCCTCTTTTAGAAAAAATTATTTTTCCAAACAATAGAATTTATGGGGTGAATTTTTATTTAGAAGGAAAGAAAAATTATGAAAATGACTATAAGTTTATAAAACAAGATGATTTTAAATTATTTAAAGTGTCTTCTTTAAAATCTCCAATAATACAAAATGATACAACCCTTCATGATACTCATATTTTTTTCTATGAAAAAAACATAACTACAGTAACTGAAAAATTAAACTCTATAGATACTTGTAAAACTAAGTATTTTTATAATGATAATAAAAGAATATCCCAAATACAAAAATTTGATAAAAACTCTTCTGAAGTAAAATATCAAAAGTGTCTTTTTTATGAGGAAAATGATGAAAATAAAAAGGGCTTTTTAAACAAAGAAGTTTATTTAGACAAAAATGTTCCTATTAAAGCTATTGAATATGATTATGACAATCTTGGAAATGTCAAAAAAGAAACAATTTATGGAAACATAACTGGTAATTTTAAATTTAACCTAACAGTTGATCTAAAAAATGGCAAAATAATACAAAACGGCGTAGATAAATCCATCAAATTATATGAATACAATGAAAGTAATCTTGTAAATAAAATTACTGAAAATAACACTATTACAACTTTTGAATATGAAACAGATACCAATCTAGTTAAACAAAAAAATATTTATGAAATTTTAGAAGATAAAAGTTTTATAATCAGACAAAGAACCTACAATTTCTATGATGAAAATAAAATTTTAATCAAACAAATAATAGAAGATGTATCAAATAATAGAAAACAACACATCAAAGAATATAAAATAAGAGATAAGTTTCCACTTGGCTTAGTGGATACATTTGAAGAATCTTTTATTAACTTAGATAAAAACATAAAACTCTTAATCAAAAAAGAGCATTATGACTATTCCAATGATTGTAAAATCACAAAAAAAGATATTTATGGATCTGATAATAAATTAAAACACACTCTATATTATGAATATGATGAAAGAGGCAATTTAATATCTGAAACAGATCCTTTAAATAGAAAAGCAATATACAAATATGATGCTAATAATAACAAAGTAAAAGAGATTGATTTTTCTAAAAAAGAAATCTTTTATGAATATGATTATTGCAATAGATTAATTTCAAAAAAAATAGGAATAACTCCATCTTACATAGAAAAATATGATTATGATTTTAAGCATAATAAGACAATAGATACTGACATTTATGGAAATACAAAAAAATATGAATATGATGCTTTTGGTAACATAATTAAAGAAGTGCTTCCTCCAATAGAAATTTCAGATAATGTTTTTGAAAATCCAACTTTAACTTACAAGTATGATGCTTTTAATAACCTAATAGAAAAAAAAGATGCAAATGGCAATATTACAAAAACAATTTATAGTATTTTTAACAAGCCTTTAACCATAAAATATCCAAACGGTTCAATAGAAAAAAATATTTATAATGTAGATGGAACTTTGAATAGTCATATCAATTCAAATGGAACAAGCACACTTTATGAATATGATTATTTAAAAAGAATAATTTCTAAAAAAAATTATTCTAAAGATAAAAATGCTTTTTTAAGTGAAGAGTATTTTGAGTATGATCTTTTTAATCTTATAAAAAAAATAGATCCGGATAACAATTATATTGTTTATACATATGATGTTCCAAATAGAAAAATTTCTGAAGAATTTTTTGATAAAAACAATAATCTTCTTTCTAGTAAAAAGATAGAATATGATCCACTTAACAATATCTCTAAAGTAACAGAGAGCGTTTTTTCAAATCCATCAGATATAAATGAAAAGCTAATCACAATCTATGAAAGAGATCTACTAGGTAGGGTGTTAAAAGAAAAAGTATTAAATTCTTCAAATAATATTCTTAGAAAAATAAATTTTAAATATGAAGAAAATGCTTTAGGATCTAAAAAAATAACTATAAAAAACATAAATTCAAAAGAATCTATAGATATAAAAGAATATGATATTTTAAATAGATTAGTTAAATATATAGATGCTTTAGGTAATAAGACTAATATCCGTTATGATCTAATTAAAAAAAGGGAATTTAATCTTTTAAGAAAAGAAGTGATAAATCCACTTAATCAAAAAACTATTACTATTTTTGATCCTTTAAACAAAGAAAAGATAATAGAAATAAAAAACCCATTAGATCAAAGGATATCTTTAGAAGAAAAATATTATGATCTAAACGCTAATCTAACAGATCAAAACAGTTCAATTTATAATCAAACAATATTGGATAGAAATATATATACTCACTTTGATTATAACAATATGAATAAACTAATTTCTATTATTGAAAATTATAACAATTCGGATTCTAAAACAACCAGATATGAATATAATCAATCAAATCTCAAAATAAAAACAATAAAGCCTGATTTAAATGAACTTATCTATGAATATGATGAACTTCAAAATAACACAAGACTTTATTCTAAAATCGTAAACGATAGATGTTTTTATAAAAAAAACAATGAAAATATAACCAAAGATATAGATTACACTTTTAAATATGATAATTTAAATAGAGCATATGAAATTATTGATAATGTAAATAATACTACAATTTTCAAAGAATATGATGCTTTTAGCAGTGTAATTAAAGAAAAACTATCAAATGATCTTATAGTTGAAAATGAATATGACTCTATAGGTAATCTAACAAAGAGTATTTATTATAATGATTTCGACTTTAAAAAAATTGAAGTAAGATATTTTTATGATCCTTTAAATCTAAAAAAAATCATTAGATATATTGATAATGTTCCATATTACACTCATGAATTTTTACAATATGATCTGTCAGGTAATCTCTTAGAAGAAGAATTGATAAATAATGCAGGTAATGTATATTACAACTTAGATCTTCTTGGAAATATCAGATCTATTCAAACTCCATATCACACACAAAACATAAAATACGATGTGATTTCAAAAATAACAAATATAGATTGGACAGGACTTGAAAATTCTACAAACACATATGATTATGATGATCTAAATCAACTACTTTTAGAAAAAGGTGATTTTGATAATAACTATAAATTTGATTCAAATAATAACAGACTTATAAAAAATCAAGATGAATATATTGTTAACAATTTAAATGAAATAGTTAAAACCAATGATTATTTATTTATCTATGATCTAAATGGTAATCCAATAATAAAAAAAGAATCAGATAAAGAAATTAAATATTTTTATGATTCTCTAGATAGACTAATTAGAATAGAAAAAGATAATGAATTTATATCTGATTATAAATACGATGCTTTTCATAGAAGAATATCAAAACAAGTAACTTATAATAGTTTCTTGAATAAAAATTATCTTAGATATTTTTTATATAACGATCAAAATGAGATAGGCTCATTAGATGAGAGTTATACATTGAAAGAATTTAGGGTTTTAAGTGATTTCGATAATGCAGAGATAAGCTCTAGCATATCTTTTGAGTTAAATGGATCTGTATACGCTCCAATTCATGATATATCAGGTAATGTCACAACTCTTATCTACAATAGCTCATTATATGAGCATTATAGATATTCTGCATTTGGAGAGAGAAAAGTAATAACTAGCTGGGGCAGCTATTTATCAACAAATAATCCATGGCAGTTTTCTTCAAAAAGAAAAGATGAAGAGAGTAATTTAATATATTTTGGAAGAAGATATTATGATCCTGAACTTGGAAGGTGGCTTACATGTGATCCTTTAGGCTTTGTAGATGGGATGAATCTTTATGCTTATGTATTTAACGATCCTTTGAATAACGAGGATTTATATGGGTTATATGCTAATTATATAGCATCTCCAACTCTTAATATGAACTTTGAAAACAATACTGTAGCAAATATTTCAGCAGGAATATTGCATGAGTCGGCAATGTTTGCCGTTAATGGTGCAATGTTAATATCGGATGTTGGTTTTGTCTTGTCATCTCCTTTTTTATGGAGCTATCATGGATTGGGAGGTAATGGTAGTTTCAGCAATGATTATTTATTGCATTTATCTGAAACAAGAAATATAAGCTTTGCAGCTGAAAATTTTATTCAAAGAGTTATTCCAGCACAGCAAAATTCTAATGCTTATCAAATATCTAAAATGATTACAGGATCAACTTATGATGGGATAGCGATTGGATCTGTTGCTTATGGAGGATATAGCTTATTTAAATCTTCTGTCAGCGGCATAAAAAATATTGGACAACTAAAGAGCTTTAAGATACAAAATTCTAATCAAATGGATGTTTCAAAAGCTTTGAGTAACAGAGCTTATTGTGGGATTGATATTGAAAAAACTATAAAAAATATAAAAAAAGACCTTAATATTAAATTAAATTCTAAAGTGCCTAAAGAAGGAGTTATTAGTTGGTTACAAAAAAATGGATTAAAAATAAAAGGAAAAAGTCCCAATGGAAAATTTATAGAATTTATGGATAAAAATGAAAGAATTAGAGCAAAAATACATCCTCCAGATAAAGTTACTAAATATAATCATTTACACTTATATGATAAAAAAGGTAATGCTTTGAATGCAGAATTTAAAAAAACGAATAGAAAATCTTTTGAATCCCATATTGAAATAGGAGAATAAAAAATGAAATTAAATCAAAATATGTTGAATAAAATTTCTTTCCCGGATTATGAAATTTTAAACATGGATGTTAATTTAGAAAATAAAATTATTAAGATTGAAATAGAAGGTGCTTTTTTGGATATCTCTGAAGGACTTTTTTTAAAGAGAGGGATTATTATTTTTAATAATTTTAACAATTTAGAAATAAAATATTATGATGATAATTTAGAAATTTTTTTTTTAATGAAAAATATTGATTTATTAAAATCAATAGATGAATTTATTTATGATAAATCTAAAACAATTTTAAAAGGTTTCGGCAAACAAACTGGTAAATGGATTGAATATCATATTTTTGATGGGAAAATTGAAGCTGTTTTTGATGAATGTTAAAGTTTATTTTATTGAATGGTGTGAATTAATGGCTTATAAAAAATATGTGCATAAAGATGAGAAAATTAAATTAATTATAGAGGAAGATAATAAAGATGTGGGTTAGTATCTAATAGTTTATAAAGATCTTTATAGCGATATTTCATCACAAGATTATCTTTATGATTCTGAAGGATTAGCCTTTGAAGCAGCTGATTGGAATTGAAAAAAATAAATGGCAACTTACCTAGATATTCACTTTCTCTGTTCAATGGATTTATATACAAAATTCTAATCAAATGGATGTTTCAAAAGCTTTGAGTAACAGAGCTTATAGTGGGATTAACATAGAGGAAATTGTTAGAGATGTAAAAATATTTAAAAGTAAACTTTCGAAAAACAATCCTTTAGAGGGAACTTTTTATAGAAAAAAAGTATTGGATCAAATGAAATTAAATCCCAAGACAGGAAATACTGATTATCATGGGTTTCCAAAAATTGTTGATAATTATGCTAAATATGGAAAGATAGAAAAAGTTTTGGGAAGGGATGGAATATTTAGAACAAAAATTTCTTTAAAAGGAAGCTATAAAGATAAAGATGGATTTTTTGAATGGATTGTTGAACCTAATAATTCAATAAATCATAGAATATTTAAGATAAAAAATTGAGGTTAGTTTTATTATGTCAAAAAAAATACCAAAGGACTTAATAAAAAAAAGCATTGATTTAAGCAAATGGGGAATCAATGAAAGAGCTTGGGATAAAAAAAGATCATTAGAATTGTTAGAAATTTTATTGCGAAATAATTATGAAATTGGTGTTTCAGGTGGTGATGTTTATTGTTTAGAAAATGATGAATTGAAGACTTTATATGAAAATTGGTTTTGTGATCCTAGATCAAATGAAACAATAAAAGAATATAATTTAAGAAGTTTACTTGAAGCAAAAAGATACATTGAAAATTATAATATAAAAAAAAATAATATAATATTTTCATTTGTTTTTTCAGATTATCTTCTTTTTGAAGATGAAAAGTAATTTAATAATTTACTTATTTTTATGGGGTTATTATGTTTTAGGAGAAGGCAATTTAAGTAATGATTATTTATTGCATTTATCTGAAACAAAAAAACATTCCATCAGGTCAATATTTTAAGCAGGGTCAGTTTTTATCAAGGGTTTTAATGATTTATTTTTGAATTTTCTATTAATTTGCAAAAGTTTCCAATTAATATATAAGTACCAATAAATAATTAAAGTTAGCACCAAAAGTGAATAATCCTTTATTTCTATTAAATGTATGAAATTTATTATAAAAGTAATAACAAGTAAGGAAAAATTGAAAATTAAAAATTTTGTCCCTTGTTTTTTATAGGCACACCTATATAAAAAATAATTTGGTGAAATATAGGCTATTGATCCGATTATCCAGGTAATAAAAAAATAAAAGAAGCTTTTAGAAGGGTTTGATATAAAGATGATTATAAAAAATGTTAATGCAAATAAAACTGTAAAACAAAAAAAAATAAAAACAATAAAATATGAAACAAACCAACGTTTTCTGATTTTTTTTTCTTCTTTTGTAAAAGTAATCATCGAATCATTTTCTTCCATATAAACCTCTATCCAAATAAAAATTTAAAAAGAAGACTATAATAAGATGTTAAATTATAACAATATTTTTTTATAAAAAAAATCTATACAACGAATATGAAAATGGTTATATAAAAAATAAGAGGGGATATGACTGAGAAAGAAGATAAAAAAAAGTTAATTGCATATGGAATGTATTGTAATTACATAAAAGAAATAAAACACTTTGATACTATCCAAACGTATTTTAGGATTTTAACATCTACAATACTCTTGGCTTCTTTTGCAGCTGTTGGTTTTTTATTTTCTATTCCGAAATTAGATATTCCATTTGAAAGATCGATCTCTGCAATTTTAGTATCAGTTATTGGAATAGCATCTATTTTTACTCTTTGGCATATAGATCTTAAATTCTATCAAAGACTTTTAATGAGTAATTTTGCAGAAGCTTATAGATTAGAAAAAGAAAATAGTTGGATCCCTAAAGTTCATAGAAATATGCTTTTTGCAACACATAAAAAAGATCATCCTTCAAATATTGCAAATTACTACATTGGATGTCTTTTTAGTATTACTATTACCATTGGATTCGCTATTAGTTATAATTTATATGCTATTCAAAAAAAAACCATTTATTCCATTGTTTCAATAGTAGTTGCTTTAATTTTAATGGCAATTTTTTGTTTTTACATAAAGAAAAAAACTTTTAAAATAACTGACTTTTTAAAAGAAATTAAATACATAGAGTAGATATGTTTGAAGATTTTGAAGAAGATACATCTAGACATTTATCAACAGATCATGAAATTGATCAAATCTTTGCTGATGATGAATCGTTAGCTTATGGATTTTATTCTATGTTAATCACATATGAAGATCATTACAATAACATCCAAAACAAATATAAAGGCCTTACTATAACATGGGTATTAGCTACTTTTATCGCTATTGGATATATGTTATCAGGATATGAAAAAGCTTTATTTATAAATCCTCTTTTAATTATTTTATTTTTAACTATTTTGTCATCATTTGGTGTTTGTTTACTTTGGTTTTTAGATGCAGGAGTTTATGAATCTCTTATTTTTTCTATTTGGCAAGAAACGCATAAATTAGAAGAAAAACATTCATCACTTGGTAAAAGTCATCATTTAACAGAAAGTATGTTTAAAGGCTTTGAAAAGCAAAAGATATTTCATGGTGTTTTTTATGCTTATTTAGTCTTTTTTTTGTTATTTATTGGAATTTGTAGTTTGTCTATTT
Organism: Candidatus Anoxychlamydiales bacterium; assembly: GCA_011065125.1. Taxonomy (GTDB): domain Bacteria; phylum Chlamydiota; class Chlamydiia; order Chlamydiales; family SM23-39; genus JAAKFI01. Next base: position 30,701 of record JAAKFI010000011.1, read on the forward strand.
ATTTATTTTTTATCAGTAAATGGATGCCTCTATTTTCTATCCCACTGGTTTTGTCAATTTTATTTATTATTAATAAGTATTCTAAAACAACTTTTAGAAAATAATGTTTTAATTATCAATAATAAGCTACTTTCAAGTAGAGTTTTTTATTTTAAATGTATTTTCTCTTCTACTATAGCAATCTTAGAAGCAATGTAATTTGTTTCTCTTCCAATTATTTTATAGAGCATTTCTTTTACAAGCATACATATTAAAAACCAAACTAATATATATCCCCAAGAATAAATAACATATTTCCAACCAATTCCTATAAAGTCACTAGTTCCAATACCATATACTGAAACAAGAGTTCCAATTAGTTGTGAAATTAATGTAGCTGAAAAAAACTTCCATTCTGGAAGAGGTTTTGTCCATATTGCTTTACTATTTCTGGTTAAATATATAGTTAAATTTCCTCCACATAAAATTCCCATAAAAGATAACGTTCTTAAAAAAGCAAATTTTTGAGTAGGATCTTTAACTGCACTAAACCAATATTGATCTCCTATCCAAAATAGTCCAAAAGTAGAAATTACTCCAACAATTGCAAGACCTACTGCTATTGTTAATATCTCTTTCATATTCCAAGTAGAGGGCTTTTCATCTATTGGCATATGGTCATATGCAATCATCATAATAGGTATGTCATTTAAAAGAGCTATTAGGATAATCATAATAGCAGTCAAAGGATGATCATTGAAAATAATCATCGATAAAAATAAGAAAAGAAGTAGCCTAACTGTCTCTGAAATTCTATACATGGCATAACTTTTCATTCTATTAAAAATCTTTCTAGATTCTTCTACAGCTCTGGCTATTACTAAAAGACCTGGCTGTGTCAGTACTATGTCTGCTGCTTCTTTTGCTGCATCTGTAGCTCCAGACACCGCAATTCCTATATTTGCCTGTTTTAATGCAGGAGCGTCATTTACCCCATCTCCTGTCATTCCTGTTACATGGTTTCTAGATTGCAGCGCTTTTACAATATCAAATTTATGTTGAGGATAAACTTCTGCAAAACCATCAGCTTCTTCTAAAGACTTTGCTCTTTCTTCTGCTGTTTCTCCTTCTTTATATAAGCTAGCAACAGGTATTATATTAGATCCTAAATCTAATTTTGAAGAGAGCTCTCTAGCTATAGCTTCATGATCTCCTGTAACCATTTTTATATTTATGCCCATATTTTTTAAATGATCAATAGTTTCTTTAGTATCAACTCTTGGTGGATCAAATAGAGGGATTATTCCAAGATATTCCCATTTATTATTTATAGTTTTAGCAACCCCTAGCGTTCTATACCCTTTTTCAGCCATAGCTTCTATAGTATCCGTTACTTTTTTATTTAGTTCATCATTTGCTTCAACCATTTTTAAAATAACTTGAGGAGCTCCTTTTGCAACTTCAAATTCTATCCCATCTTTTCCTTTAACTTTGGACATAGCTTTTTTTACAACAGGATCAAAAGGAGTGTATTTTATTCTCTGATAATTTTTTATTTCTTCTTTATCAGTAACATTTTCATAGATTGCTTCATCGATGGCATCTTGCCCATCTGGATTTGATGCTAAAGATGCATTTAACATTACTTCATTTTGATCTTTAGATTTTATAAGAACAACTTCTCCTACTGTTAATTTATTTTGAGTAAGAGTACCTGTTTTATCAGAGCAGAGTATAGTTAAAGATGCTAGCTCTTCAACAGCTGTAAGCTTTGATACTATAGCTTTCATTTTAGCAAGCACGCCAGCTCCTATTGCCATAGTAGCTGAAAGTACTGCTGGAAGTGCTATTGGTATTCCTGCTACTACTAAAACTAAAATAAATATAACTATAGAACCAATGCTTTCATGCAGCTTTTTATCAACTTCAATTCTATAAATGGATATTATTAGAATTATAGCGCAGATGCCAAGAGTTGAAAAAATTAAAAAATCTCCAATTTTTATAACTGCTTTTTGGAAGTGAGATTCTGTTTTAGCCTCTGATACTAATTTTGCTGTTTTTCCAAAAAATGTATTCATTCCAGTCTCTGTTACTATTCCGCTCATTTCACCAGTTTTTGCAATAGTTCCAGAAAAAGCAATGTCATTTACTTTTTTTGTAACAGGAAGAGATTCTCCTGTTAGAGCTGATTGGTCTAATGTTAAATAATCTCCAGTTAATAATTTAACATCTGCTGGAATCACGTTTCCAAGTTTTACAGATATAATATCTCCAGGAACTAAATTTTTAGCTTCTATATTTATCCATTGACCATCTCTTAACACTCTAGCATGAAGCGCTAATTTCTTTTTCAAAGCTTCAATTGCATTTCCAGCTTTATACTCTTGGAAAAAACCAAGAGCTGCATTAATTATAAGCATTGATAAAATCACTACAAAATCTGGCCACTTTTGTAAGACTAAAGATAAAATTGCAGCAATTTCTATCATCCAAGGGATTGGCCCCCAAAAATACTCAAACAGCTTTTTTAAATAGGATGTTTTTTTTTCTTCAAGGGAGTTCATTCCATATTTTTCTAATCTATCACTTGCATCTTTAGAATTAAGACCTTTTTGCAGATCAGAATTTAATTTTTTTATAGTCTCATCGCCTGAGATATTTGCAAAAGGACTTTGCATATCAGAATTTCTTTGACTATCTGCCATAATTATTCCTTCATATATTTATTTACTTATAATTAAGCAAATAACAGTTAAAATAATTTTATTCTAGATTAATTTCATAAAATCAATTAAAAAAAAGTTAAATATAAAAAGGAGAATTTATGAGTAAATTAAATGTTAAGGCTTTTGCTATAGCAACAGGGTTAATGTGGGCACTCGGAATGCTTTTTTTAGCATGGGTTTCCTCTTTTGGATGGGGTATTAGAGATGTAAGTGTAATCTCTGGAATTTATCTTGGATATACTCCTACTTTTTTAGGAGGAGTAATTGGATTTTTTTGGGGATTTATGGATGGGGCTATCGGTGGTTTTTTGCTTTCCTCTTTTTATAACTATTTTTTAAAAAAAAATAAGAAATAAAAATTATAGTAAAACTTAGCTATGTATGCTTTTTTGTGAATTTAGCATAAAAAAAATTATAAATTTAAAAAAAATCTTTTAAAGAATTTTAATCTATTTTATAACTTTTATATCTAAAAAAGAGGGGTATATGGCTAAGTTATATTTTCGTTATGGAACAGTTGGGTCAGCTAAAACATTAAATCTACTTGCAGTTGCTCATAATTATAGACAGCAAGGAAAAAAAGTGTGTCTGTTAAAACCAAAACTAGATACTAGATTTGGAAAAGATACTATAAAATCAAGAGCAGGACTTTACGCAAAAGCCGATATGTTATTAGAAGAAAAAACTATTATAGATTTTAAACAGTTTAAAGATATTAGCTGTATATTAGTAGATGAAGCTCAATTTTTATCAGTAGGTATTATTAATCAATTAAGACAAATCACTGTTAAACTTAAAATACCTGTTATTTGCTATGGTCTTAGAACGGATTTTAGATCGAATCTTTTTGAAGCTTCAAAAAGATTAATAGAACTATCAGATACTATTGAAGAAATTAAATGCACATGTAATTTTTGTAATAAAAAATCTATTATGAATTTAAAACATGTAGATGGTGTTGCAACTGTTGAGGGTCCTACAATACAATTAGGTGCTGAAGAGATGTATTTTCCAGCATGTTTTAGTTGTTACGCATCTCAAATAGAAAGTGCTAAAAACCATAAAAAGAAATTATCAGAAATTAAGAAGTAAAATTATTAATTTTTAAAAACTCTTCTTTAAAATAATAATTATCTAATATTTTTGAACAGTCTCTTTTCATTAGCATATATGCTATATACAAAGCTTCTATAGATGCTAATCCAAAATCTGGATCGCTACATAAAGTTTGCTTTCTTGGATACGCTGTTTTATAAATTTTAGGAATAGATCTTTTTTCTATATTATTAGGAATAACATTTAGGATTTTATCTAAATATTTCCATGTAGAATCTATTAAAAAAATTCCTTTATCAGAGTCTTTTTCAGATATAGGTTCTCCATCCATATGTAAAAGAAAATAATTAGATAGATCTATTATTGTATCTTTTGGGTAAGTATAAAATAAAAAGTCTTTATTTTTTTCAAGCCCTTTAAGGGAACACTTTTTTAAGTTTTCTTTTCTATGTCTTAATATAATTGTAGGTGGCATGAAAAGTATTATAAGTAATTTAAAGTTATATAACCAATGTTATTTTTTATAATTAAATTATTTAATATTACAAAAATAACTATAAAGCAAATCTATTTAGAATTTTAGGTTTTGGTATTTTCTTAAGTTCTATTTGTGATCTACAAAAAGTTTCATTTACAAAAAATAAAAAAAAGATTGAATAAAATATTTTTTTTGATATATCTATATAAATTTTTTTTTTAAGAGTATGAGAATAACTGCACAATTTCAACAATTTTTATATATTCCAACAGCTTTAACTTTTGTTAAAGATATAAGCGCAATAGCATTAAATGTAATATTTAAAACAACAGATTATAAAAAAATGACAAATTTAATCTATAGAAGATGTTCAAGTGTAAATGAATGTTCTAATCGATTAAATGCACTTTCCAATGCAGCATATTTAATGATGGGTTTTTCAGTAATTGCTTTCGGAGTAATGTTCTATGAAAATTTAAGAAAAGAATATGGAAAAATCAAACTTACAAATAATCAATATATTGAAATTACAAAAGAAATAGGAAAACTTCAAATTGAAATAAATAAAAAGAATCGTCTAATGGATCTTTTAAAAGAAGAAATTGCAAGAACAGTTATTGTATTAAAAAAAGAACGAGAATTAAGAGGCCCTTATCTTACAGAAATGGATCAAGAACAATTTGATAAGCTACAAGCGGAGTATAAAGAAATCCAACAAAGCGAATCTGGTAAGAAAAGCAAATTTTTTGATAAAGATGATAAAATCGAAGCTCTTGAAGAAGAAGTTAGTGAATTACAAGAAGAAGCAAAAGATCTAAATGAAGAGGAAGCTTTGCTTAAACAAATAATTGGTGAGATGAAATATGAAATAACAGAATTAAAAGAAAAATTAAATATGATTCTTATTAGTGATGAAGATATGGCTTCATTTTACGAATTTCAAAAAAAACTTTTGGGATTAAATGAAATGTATGAACTACAAGCTTTAGATTCAAGAGAAGTTGAAAGGATGAGAGCTCTTCAAACAGTATTTGAAGATATGAAAAAATTGCAAAACGAAAATGCAAAGCTACAACATAAATTAGATCAATTACAAACTCTTTTTCGAAAAAAATCTGCTGAATAAACACAATTCTTTTTAATATTAAAAATTTCTATACAAAAAATAGATTAATATTGATATTGAAAAAAGAATTCCATTAATAAGAAAAGGAAATTAATGCAACCAAAACAAAAAAAAATATCTATTATTGGAGCTGGAAGCGTTGGTAGTTCTTATGCTTTCTCTCTTATGATGTCTGGAATCGCAAGAGAGGTTGTTATAGTAGATATTAATAAAAAAAAAGCATTTGGCGAAGCTTTAGACTTAAGTCATGTTCAGAGTTTTATTTCTCCTGTAGAAATATCTTATGGCAATTATGAGGATATCAAAGATTCTGATATAGTTGTTATAACAGCAGGTTTAAATCAAAAGGTAAATCAAAGTAGATTAGATCTTGTAAAAGATAATACCAAAATTTTTAAAGAAATAATTCCTAAAATTGCTAAAAATGCTCCTAACAGTATTTTAATTGTCGTAACTAACCCTGTAGATGTTTTATCTTATGTTGCATATAAAATTTCAGATTTCCCTAAAGAAAAAGTGATTGGATCGGGCACTGTATTAGATTCTTCTAGATTAAGATCTCTACTTAGTAATTTTTATAAAATAGATGCTAGAAATATCCATGCAAATTTAATAGGGGAACACGGCAATACAGAGTTTCCTGTTTGGAGTAAGGCAAATATTTCAGGAATACCATTTGATAAATGTAATCTTATAAAATATAAAAAAGAAGATTTAGAAAAAATATTTGAAGAAGTAAAAAATTCTGCTGCTAAAATAATTGAAGCAAAGGGTTCTACTTGCTATGGAATTGCAATATCACTCTTGAAAATTACTAAATCTATTTTAAGAGATGAAAATTCCATTTTACCAGTTTCTTCGTTCATAGATAATTATTTAGATGTAAATGATGTTTATCTAAGTGTCCCTGCATTAATTGGTTCACAAGGTGTAAAAGGTATTTTGAAGATGGATTTAAGCAATGATGAAATTAATAATTTTCATTTAACTGCTAAAACAATAAAAGATGTAATTAAACAAATTGGTTTTTAATTAAATTTTTTTCCAGGAACAAATTTTAAGAAGTTCTTTTGGTATTTCAAATAAAAATCTAGAAGGATTAGTCGGAACGTTTTTTCCAACTCTTTTTCTATTTCTTGCCATAGAAAGAATAAGATATTTTTTTGCTCTTGTAAGGCCTACATAAAAAAGTCTTCTCTCTTCATCTATATTAGTCATGCATTTTTCATGAGGAATGATACTGTCTTCTAAACCAATTATGAAACATGCTTTGAATTCAAGACCTTTTGAACTATGAAGGGTCATAAGTTGCAATTTATTAGTAGAGGTTTTATCTGGTTTATATAGATTGTCTTTGTCTAGCATAGTGCTTGATATAAAATGATTCAAACTTGGATTTTTTTCTTCTTCTTCATATGTGCTTAAAGCATTTATACATTCATTAACGTTTTCCCATTTAATAAGTCTTGCTTTTTCACTTTTAATCTCTTCAGCTATAGCTTTTTTGTAATCAATTTTATTAATAAACCATTTAAGTGTTGTATGAAGAGATCCTTTTGAAAATTTCATTTTAGCTTCTTCTATTAAGGTAACAAAACTTTCTATTCCTCTAAGTGATCTAGGTTGAAAACTTATTTTTTCTTTGGATAAATCAATTTTATTTTCTTTAATTAATTTTAAAACTTTATAAAAAGATAATTTTTTATCTTTTTTATAATTTTTGATAAGTTCAATAGTTTTATCGGAAATTCCTCTTCTAGGAACATTAATTATTCTAAATAATGATTCTAAATCAGTTTCATTACAAATAACTTTAAGATAAGAGAGTATATCTTTAATCTCTGCTCTTTGTGCAAAAGAAAGGCCTCCATAAATATCGTATGGAATTCCTCTTACCCAAGATCCATCTTTTTTCCACATCGCTTGTATTAAATGCATTTCTATATTTCTAGATAGTGAATTAGACCTGTATAATACAGCTATATCATTCCAATTTAAATTATAATTTTGTTTTAAATCTATTGCTCTATTTATAACAGATTGAGCTTCTTCAACTTCAGTAGGAGCATGAAAAAGTTTAATTTGTTCATCAGATATATTTTTTGAAAACAAAACTTTATCATGTCTTGTTTTGTTGTTTTTTATAACAGAATTAGCAGCATCTAAAATAATATTTGTAGATCTATAATTTTGCTCTAATTTTACAATATGATCAGCTTTAAAATTTAAAATATGTTTTATGCATGAACCTCTAAAAGAATAAATAGCTTGATCATCATCTCCCACAACAAATAAATTATTGTGATTTTTGGATAAAAGATCTGCTATTTTATATTGTATAGGATTGGTATCTTGATACTCATCTATTAATATATATTTATATTTATTTTGATATTTTTTTAAAACATCAGCATTTTTTTCAAAAAGCTCAACTAATGAAGATAGAAGAGTGTCAAAGTTCATGGCATTATAAGCCTTTAATGAGTGATTTATTTGCTTATATACACTTAAAAAAATTTCATTTTTATCTTTTTCTTCAAATAAAGGAATCTCATCTATAGATAAATTGAGATTTTTAGCGTTAGATATTTTCTCTATTATAGAATTTACTGAAATTACTTTATCATTTTGAATATAATCAGAAATTAAAGATTTATAAAATCTTTGCATATCTAAATCATCATAAATTGAAAAATTAGAGGAATATCCAATTTTTTCAGCTTCTTTTCTTAAAAGAAGCATAGCAAAACTATGAAAAGTTGAAAGAGTTACTTTTTTGGACTTTGAGTTTCCAATTAGCTTTGATAATCTAACTCTCATCTCTTTAGCGGCTTTGTTTGTGAAAGTTAAAGCTAAAATATTTCCTTCATTAATACCTTTATTAGTTATCAAATTAGCAATTCTATAAGTTAAAACTTTAGTCTTTCCACAGCCCGCGCCTGCAAGTATTAAAATTCTTCCATTTATTAAATCTACAGCTTTTTTTTGTTCAGTATTTAAACTATTCATTTTTTTTTCAATTTTTATGAAAAGTATAACAAAATTTAATCTTTTAAGAAGATGCAATTTTTATTTTAATTTTAACCATTAGCAATATGTTTAAAAGTACTTACATATTCTAGTTTTCGAATATCAATCGGATCTATTCTTAGATTGTAAATTATAATATTATTTTCATGTTCTTTATTTAGATTTAAATATGTTCTAAATGAAGAAACAAATTCATGTTCATTTCGGGTTAATGTTTTTTTTCTTTTCATAAGTCTTTGGTAAGTATTTTTTAAATTATCATATTCTCTTTGAGTATCATTAAAAAAATCTAATATTTGCTTTATATTATATTGATTATATTCTTCAACTAAAATTTTAAGAGTTGCAATTGATTCAATGCTTAGATCAGTCTTTAGAAGATAGTTTAATTGATTTAGCAAGTTGTTTAGTTCGATAAAGCTTTCTTTTTCAGGAGGATTAGTAGAAGAATGTATTTTTATAACTTCAATATTTATTTTTCTTAATAATAAATTTAATTTTACCAAGTTTTCTACATGAGTATTATGATAATTGTACAGATCATATAAACATTCTAATTCATCTAAAATAAAATTATCATCGTCAGTGTGTTCAATAGCCAGATCTTTAGATAAATAATAAGATTTTTCAGCTTTCCCTCCAGTTTTAGTGAATACTTTTTCATGAAAAAAAAGTTTTGGGAGCTCTTGTTTCTTTTTTTTATGTGAATGCTTTAATGGGTAAGAAGGTCTTGGATTAGATATTTTTAAAGAGCTCATAGAAATTATCCTTATGTAAAATTTAATGATTTTTAAAAAGTGAAAAATTTTATTTTTTAAGAGGATAAATAGATAGAAAAAATTAAATTATTTTTTTAATGATTTTTTGATTTGTAAAATCATAGAATCTAATTCATTATTTAAATCTAAAAAAGTTGAATTTACTGCATCTGATCTAGGGGAGATATTAATATCTATACTTAGGTTTTCTTTAGATTTAATCACTCTAAATACTTCTCTAATTTGACGTTTGAATTTATTTCTTTTATTGGCTTTAGCAAACTTTGAACTGACAGTTAGCCCAAGTCTCATGTAATTGAAATTATTCAAAGTATAATCAACATTGATATGTTTACCAATAATTCGATTTCTAGCTTTGAATATTTTTCTATATTCTCTCTTTTTTTTGACTTTATATAGACTAGAAAAACTTAAACTCATGCACAGAGGCATTTACGGCCGATTTTTCTTCTTCTTTTTAGAATTTTTTGACCGCCTTTTGTTTTCATTCTAGCTCTAAATCCTAATTTTTTCTGTCTTTTTCGTTTGCTTGGGTGATATGTACGTTTCATAATTTTATTCCTTAAAATATTTTTGAAATATATGATATCTATAATTTATAAATTCTTCAAGTTTAAAAAAAACATCAAAAGAAAAATTAAAAAAAAATATATAAGTAAAATATTTACTATAATATTTTAAAGATATTCAATTTATAATACTTATTTTAAAAACGTTACTCATA
>JAAKFI010000012.1 GCA_011065125.1 Candidatus Anoxychlamydiales bacterium
AAAAATGGTATAGCAAGAATATTATTTAAAATGTATGAAAATAAGATGGTGCTTCTACATGGCTTTATTAAAAAAAGTCAAAAAACACCGTCTAAAGATTTAGCAATAGCTCTTAAAAGAGCAAAAACATTGAGGTAAAGTATGAATAAACATATTGGTTCTAAGTTTGATGATTTTCTCAAAGAAGAAAATTTATTTGAAGAAACAACAGCTACTGCAGCTAAAAGAGTCTTTGTTTATCAATTAGAAAAAGAAATGAAAAAACAAAAAATTGATAAATCAGACTTTGCTATAAGATTAGAAACTAGCCGTTCAGCTGTCGATCGTATTCTAGATCCAAACAGCCCTTCAACATTAATGACTTTTGCAAAAGCTGCAAACGCTGTAGGAAAACACCTTAAGATTAGCTTAGCATAAGATGAAACTAATAAATCAATGTCGAGTTTTTCTAAAAAACCCCAATGGTCAACTTAAGAAAATTTATTCAATCAGAGCTTATCCTGATTTTTTTCAAGTACAGATTTGGTCAAAAATAATATGCAAAGACTTGGGTCTCCCATTAAAATCAGAAATTCATTATCAATATTATTTCAATGAAGCAGATTTACATCTGTCTATAAAATATCACGATATGGGGCCATTTAATGATCCAAAAATTATTAAAGTAGAAAACTATATATCTTTCTCTTCTATAGAAGATCAATATAAACATAAGCAAATTATACTCACAAGAAAGCATAAGCCTCTTAAAAAAACGTATTCATTTCCATTTACCAAAGAAATAAAAACAAAATATTTGATTGGATATCAACCACCTGCATTTTCTGATTACAAAAACAGTGATCAGGTTTATTATTTTCCCACTATATCTACTCCCATCACTACTCCTACTAATGAAGCCCTCTCAAAAAACCCTTGGCTCAATGGAGACTCTACAAAATCATCTCCTACTAAAAATGATATAGTTGTTGATGAATCTATCGATCCTAATGTTCGAATAAATGTTTGTGGCTTTGTGTCTAGCGAGGGATTTCATCCACTTAAAGAAGCAGTTCAATGGCAATCAAGAACAATTGCTACCCCCTCTCAGCTTCAATTTGGAATTAATGTAATATTCTCTTAAAATCTGCAATATTTGCGGATCAATAGTTCTGAATGCATCTCTCCACCTCCATTAAACTCTAAAAATCTACCTTTCCAAGGGAAGTATTTGGCATTCAATGGTTCCTGTTCCTCATTAAAAATTTAGAGGGAACAGCTAATCCTTTAGCCCGTTTTGTTCATAACAGTTCGTAAATTCATCTGTTTTTTTGAAGGAAGAATTTTCTTAAATTTGACAATTTACAGATAAAAAGCTAACCTATTTCACTTTCAAATCAACCTAGTAGAATTAATATGAATATATTTAGTCCCAAAACAACTAACTTCTCTTTTATTAATTACTCAATTTTAATTTTTTTCCTTTTTTTGATTCCCATTTCCTCGAAAGCATCTGAATGTCAAATCATCTTCGAACAAAATAATATTTCATCGATGAATGATAGTGAAATTAAAGAAGAAATATCATCTTATTTAATAAACAATTCTCTATGCCCAGTCTTAATTAATGATGAAATAAAATATAAAATCACAGGTATTTTTGAAAACTCAGGTATTGTTTATACTTTGGGAACCCTCTCACAAGGAGAGACTTGCCTTTATGCTCTATTTTCCTTTCAAAAAGGTTGGATATGGACGATGACTAATTTACTTTACATGACAACAGATATTCCTCAAACACCACTATTATTTAAAGACATTTGTGATTCTGTTCAATTTTACTTACCTAAAAGCCTATCTAATTATCATGTCTTAATTCAAAAATCGCCAAAATCTTCGACAAAGAATAATCTGCAGCTTTGGACCTTTTATAACAAAGACCAATGGATTGAATTTATGGTAATGATTGTAGACACTCCAGATGGTGGCACAGATTTTGCTATTGCAATTTTGTAAATAGCAAATACTCTAATTTTACAATCTGAATTTGACTAATACACATGAAATATTAATGAACCTATCCATAGAATAAGTAATAGATAATATAGGGACCAACCCTTTGCTGGAGGAAAAAAGCGTGAAAGCCATCTAAAATGTTTCGTATACCACTTGCTTCCAAACCATACGACCAGATTACATCCAATACTATCTATCAAAAGAAGGTAAAAAATAATTTTTTCTATAAACATATCTAGCTCCTTTTACTATAAAAACTTTTTTTTATTCCTTCTTGTATTTTAAATAAAATTTCTTTTTTTGCAACTTTTCTAATAATTCTGATATTTGACAAAGCAAAATCGGTTATCAAAATCTCTTATAAAATTAAATAATTAATAAGTTTTTTATATTTATTTTTTTTTAGGCTTTTTATTAAAAACAATTACGCACTAAACCAAATTATTTAATCCCATACAAAGATACTCATTTTATCCAGTTTACATTTTGAAAATAGAGTTAATATCTCAAAAATAAAAAAGGCGAGTGAAAACTCGCCTTTTTTAAGTTATTTACTTAAGATTATTTTTTCTCATTTTCATCTACAACTTCAACATCAGCTTCTTCAATATCATCTTCTTTTTTAGAAGATTTTTCTTGATTTGCATTTGGATTAGGAGCTTGTTGAGAAGCTCCGGCTTTTTGAAGCTCTTCACCTATTTTTTGCATGTGTGTTTGAAGTTCATTCATAGCATTTTTAATAGATTGTATATCAGAGCCTTTTAAAACCTCTTTTACTTTGTCTACTTTAGATTGAACGTCAGATGCAATATTTGATGGAAGCTTATCTTTATAATCGCTTAGAGATTTTTCTGCTCTAAAAACAGTAGCTTCAGCTTCGTTTTTAGTATCTATTATCTCTTTTTTCTTTTTATCTTCTTATTTATGTATTTCATCTTCTTTTACTTTCTTTTGAATTTCATCTTCAGAAAGACCAGATTTTGCTTCAATTTTTATTTTTTGTTCTTTATTTGTCTGTTTGTCTTTAGCAGATACATGTAAAATTCCATCAGCATCCAAATCAAAACAAACTTCGATTTGAGGGGCTCCTCTAGAAGCTGGTGGGATATCTGTTAAATCAAATCTACCAATTTCTTTGTTGTCATTTGCCATAGGTCTTTCACCTTGAATTACAACAATTGTAACAGTTGGTTGATTGTCAGCTGCAGTAGAGAAGATCTGTTTTTTTTGTGTTGGTATAGTTGTATTTCTCTCTATTAAAGGAGTCATTACTCCTCCTAGAGTTTCGATACCAAGAGTTAAAGGTACAACATCTAAAAGAAGTACATCTTTAACGTCTCCTGTTAAAATACCACCTTGAATAGCAGCACCAGAAGCTACAGCTTCATCAGGGTTGATTCCTTTATTAGGCTCTTTTTTAAAGATCTCTTTTACCTTTTCTTGAACAGCTGGCATTCTTGTCATGCCACCAACTAAAAGAACTTCTTGGATATCAGAAGGTGATAAGTTAGCATCTTTTAATGCTTTTTTACATGGTTCCATCGTTCTTTCAATTAAATCACTACAAATGCTTTCAAATTTAGCTCTTGTAAGTGTTAATGATAAATGTTTTGGTCCAGAAGCGTCCATTGTAATAAATGGCTGGTTAATATCTGTAGATTGTGTTCCAGATAGTTCGATTTTTGCTTTTTCAGCAGCATCTTTTAATCTTTGAAGAGCCATTTTATCTTTGGATAAATCTATAGAATTTTCTTTTTTAAATTCTTCTAATATCCATTTTATGATTCTATCGTCAAAGTCATCTCCACCTAAGTGAGTATCACCGTTTGTTGCTAATACTTCTACAACACCGTCTCCAATTTCCATAATAGAAATATCAAATGTACCACCACCTAAATCATATACAACTATTTTTTGATCTTGTTTTTTTTCAAGACCATATGCTAGCGCTGCGGCTGTAGGCTCAGGTATAATTCTTTTTACATCAAGCCCGGCTATTCTTCCTGCATCTTTTGTTGATTGTCTTTGAGAATCATTGAAGTAAGCTGGAACTGTTATTACAGCCTCTGTTACTGTCTCTCCTAAATACTCTTCAGCTGTTTGTTTCATTTTTATTAAAACTTGTGCTGCAGCTTCTTCTGGAGATATTGTTTTACCATTAACTTCAAAAGCAACGTCGCCATTTGCATTTTTTACAACTTTATAGGGTACTGTTTTTATCTCATCTTGTACTTCATCAAATTTTCTGCCAATAAATCTTTTTGTGGAAAAAAGTGTTTTATCTGGATTTGTGATTGATTGTCTTTTTGCTGGAACTCCAACTAAACGATCGCTATCTTTAAATGAAATTACAGAGGGAGTTGTTCTAGCACCTTCAGCATTTGGAATAACTTTAGCACTTCTTCCTTCCATGATGGCAACGCATGAATTTGTTGTTCCAAGGTCAATTCCAATTATTTTATTACTCTTTTTTTTATTCATATTTTACCTCTTATTTTTATTTTTTTTTGTTAACTTTTATTTTCTTGAGCTATATCTTCTTTTGGTGTTTTTTCGGTTTTTTCTTCTTTTTTTTCTGTGATATTTCTTGCAACTTTTACTCTAGCTGCTCTAATTGTTCTGTTAGCTGATTTATAGCCTTTAGCTAATTCTTCTATAATTGATCCGTCTGGATAATCATTTGTCTCTATAATTTCCATAGCTTCATGGAAATGTGGATCAAAAATATTTCCTTTTGAGTGAAAAGCTACTATCCCATGAGAATGCAAGATATCTCTAAATTGAGTTAAGATCATCTCAAAGCCTTTAGCCCAGTTTTCAACTTCTTTTGAAGAAGTTTTAGCAAATTTTAGAGCGTTTTCAAAATTATCGAAAATATTTAAAAACTCACTAATTGTATTTTCAATTGCAAAAGTAACCGTTTCTTGTTTTTCTTTTTGCAATCTTTTTCTTGTATTTTCTAAATCAGCCAGAACTCTAAAATATTTGTTTTCCATTTCGAAATATTTTGCATCAGCGTTTATAGCTTCATCTTCATTTTTTTCGTTTTCTATGGTTTTTGTAGGTTCTTGTTTTATTTCTTCTTCTTTGTTTTTTTTATCGCTTTTGGGCATTAATAATTCTCCTAATTATTTACTTTTGTCTTCTAACAAAATTGAGTTGTTTTTATTTAACTTTTTTAAATCTTTATCTAAAGGACTATGAAATGAAATTTTGTATTTATAGATATTCTTAGTTAAAGTATTAGATAAATTTTTTGTGTACTCTTTTAAAATTGCAAATATCTTTTTATATGGAGCTCTAATAGGAAGTAGTAATACTACAGCTCCTGCAATAATTTCATTTATTTTATAAGACATACATATAATTGATGAATTTTGGGATTCAATATCAAATTTTAATAAATCATCAGCTATATAAAAAGAGATCTGATTGTTTTTAATAGTGTCTAGTAGTATTTGATTCATTTTTGTAGAATTTTCAAAAATTGACAAGCATTCAGCTAGTTTTATTGGATCTTTGAATTCATCATAGGATAAGAGTTTTGATAAACCTGTTTTATAAATATACTCACTATTACAACTTGCATATCCAACAACATATCTAATCATTATTTCATTATATAAGTGAGTTGCAATTCTCTTTTCTTCAGGCATTAAAAAAGGTTTATTTGCTTTGCTCATTCGATATAAGAAAAACTCTTCTATTTTACTTAGTAGTTTTTCACTTACGTTTTTTTTAATATAAAGAGTTTGAGTTTTTATCATTCCAAAATCAGTTACTATTACACATAGTATTTTATTGTCTTCTAAAAGAATTAGTTTGATATTTGAAATGTAATCTTGATCAAATCTTGGAAGAGATAAAAAAACACTTGCATTTACTAAATTAGATAAGCTCTCGGCTGACTTTATCAAAAAATCAGTTATTTTTTTAGAGTCTTGTATTAATTCTTGATTTAAAAAATCAAGATCCTTTTTATCTATATTTTTATGATCTAAATTTTTTTCTGCATACTTTTTAAAAGCTTTAGAAGTTGGAACCCTTCCACCAGATATATGAACTTGTTCTAAATAACCCTTCTCTTCTAATTTTGAAAAATAATTTCGAATGGTAGCAGAACTCATATCTTTAAAAAAATTTTCTTTTAAAAAGTTGGAACCAATAGGCGCATTTGATTTTATGTATAAATCAATAAGTCCAAGTAAGATATTTGTCTCTTTATCTTCTTTGGTAAGTTTTTTTTTGAAATATAGTTTTTTCAAAGATTTAACCCATAATTTTTTATATAGTTTAAATATAGCATATTAGGATATTTTTTAGCAACCTCGACTCGAGATTGCTTAAAATGTAACATAAGTATCTAAATGTAGGAGGTTTGCTATTTATTAGGCTCTAAGATTTCTATGTTATTCAAATATTTTCTTAGTACTTTAGGTATCACAATTGAACCATCTTTTTGTTGGTTGTTTTCTAAAAGAGCAACCATAAGTCTAGATGTTGCTACCCCTGAAGCATTTAAAGTATGAATAAGAGTTAGTTTTTTATCTTTGTCTCTATATCTAATTTGAGATCTTCTAGCTTGAAAATCTGTGCAATTTGATACTGAGGAAACCTCATAATATCGATTTTGTCCAGGTAAAAAAACCTCTATATCAATAGTTTTAGCAGAAGCGAAAGACATATCGCCAGTACAAAGAAGCATGCTTTTATAATGTAACTCTAATCCTTGAAGTATTTCTTCTGCAGAATTTAACATATGGTTAAATATCTCTTCACTATCTTCAGGTTTAGTGAGACTAAAAAGTTCCACTTTGTTGAATTGGTGAGTTCTAATAAGACCTCTTTCATTAGATCCATAAGCTCCAGCTTCTCTTCTAAAGCATGGTGTGTAAGATACATATCTTAAAGGAAGAGAGCTTTCTTCTAAAATTTCATCAAAATGAATAGCGTTTAAAGCAACTTCAGCTGTTGGTATTAAATAAAATAAAAAGTCATCATCTTGTATTTTGTATGATTGATCTTTAAATTTTGGGAGTTGCGCAGAGCCGAACATCATCTCTTCTTTTGCAAGTATAGGGGGAATGATTTGTGTGTAGCCATTTTGAGTGTGGATGTCGAGCATGTAGTTCAAAAGGGCCCATTCCAATTTAGCTCCCATTCCTTTATAAAGAACAAAATTACTACCAGCTATTTTACTAGCTCTTGAAAAATCGAATAAATTTAATTTTTCATTTAACTCAACGTGATTTTTAAATTCAAAATCAAACACCCTTTTTTCAAGGTGAGTTTTTATGCATTTATTATCTTTAGGATCTAATGAAACTGGAATGCCTTCCATTGGCAAGTTTGGAAGCATTGCAAGCATATAATTTAATTTTTCTTCTTTTTCTTTTAAGTCATTATCTAAAGAAGTTATCTCTTCTCTTAGATCATTCATGGATTTAATTAGATCAGAAGCATCTTCTTTTTTTTGCTTCTTTTCTCCAATTAACTTAGAATTTACATTTCTTTTAGCTTTTTTCTCTTCAACTAAAGTTTTTGTTTTTCTGATTTCTGTATCTATAGAAATAATTTGAGAAATAGAAATATCTTTAATTTTAGTTTTTAATTTTTTTTCAATTTCATTAGGCTCTTTTCTAATTAATTTAATATCAAGCATCTTCAAACTCACTTAAAATTTTAAATAACATGAATATATAATATATAGTTTTTATCTATTTTTCAACCAAGCTCTTGATTTATCCATTTTTTTTTGTTATTATTCTGTTGATTATAAGTTAAGGAAAATCAAATGAATAAGTATCCTGTAGCTAAAGCTCCTTTAATTTTAAGATTTCATAGATTAATGGATGTTTTTTCAAAATCAGATGATGAAAGAGACTTTTATTTAGATAGAGTTGAAGGCTTTATTGTTTACGTAGATCTAGACAAAGAAGATGATGAATTAAATTTAGTATATAAAGAATTAAATCAAAATAAAGATAGATTCAGTTTAATTCCTAAAATGGCTTTCTATGAAATTAAAAAGTTTATGGAAGGTTTTGTTCAAGAAAAAGTATTTGATATCGATGTAAAAGAAAAATTATTGGATATAATCGGAACAAAAGAGGCTAGAGAAAACTTTTTAGAGTTTATTTATGATAACTTAGTAGAACTTGAAAAATGGCAGCAATATTACCAAGAAAGATTTAGAATAAGAATTATTGAACAACTTAGATTAGAAAATATAAAATTTGTTTTTGAAGAAGATTTAGATTTTTCTAAAAATATAATTGAAAAATTTAAACAAACACTTTTTGATGATAAGGTTCCTAAAGAAATTTCAAATGCTAGAGAAATTATAAAAACTAAATCTAAAACCTACTATTCTTCTGAAGCATTGAATCCAAGACCTAAAAGAGGTAGACCTCCTAAACAAGCTCAAAAAGTAGAAACTACAATACAAATAACTTTAGATATCTATACTCAAGTTCCAAAATCTTTAAGAATGTTTTTATATGTTCCAGAGATCTCTTCAGCAGCAGCAGTTACTTTCTCTGCTAAATTTGAAACGGAAGAACAACTATTAGCATCACTTAGAGGAACTACTAAAATTAAAGTTGATGAGAAATTAGAAGCCCTATCTAGAAGATTAGAATCTCTTCAAAGTTTATCTACTAAACTGCAAGGTGCTGAATTTAGTACGGGAATTGAAAAGATAAAAAAACCATTCAAACCTTTTGAAAAACCTAAACTTTCTGAAACTAAAAAAATAGAACTCTCAAAACAAAAAGAATTTAAAATTGAAGAAGCTATTTCTGAAATTCTTCCAAAAGGGAATGCTAAGATATCTCCACAAAGAAGAAGAGCTATTTCAATTAAAAAAGTTTCTAAAATTAAATCTTCTAAAAAAAAGAAATAATTTTTTATGAATAATTATTTATCTCATGATAGATGTTTAAAAGTTTTAAAGCTGTTATATACAGCAAGACTTTTAGATGAAAAAATGGAAAAGTTAGTTAAACAAAATAAAGGAACTACCTTTTTTTTATCATCAAATGGACATGAGTTAATTGGAATATTATCGGCTCTAACCCTAAATCCTAAAAAAGATTATGCTGCTCCCTATTATAGAGATAGACCTTTTGTAATAGGACTTGGAAGTGATATTTTAGATCTTTTAGGATCTTTTTTTGCAAGAGATGCAAAACATCACTCAGCTGGTAGAATGATGCCAGATCATTTTTGTGATAGAAATTTAAATATATTATGTCAATCTAGTGTAGTTGGATCTCAATTCCTACATGCTGTAGGCATTTCTATGACTTTTAAAAATGATGAGATAGCATATGTTTCAGGTGGGGATGGATCAACTTCCTCTGGTGATTTTCATGAAGCTATAAATTTTGCATGTATCTATAAACTGCCTACTCTTTTTGTTATTCAAGATAATAATTATGCAATTTCTGTTACTAAAGAAGAGCAAACAGCTGGCGCTTCTATTTCAAAAGTAATGAGTGGTTTTGAAAATTTAAAAATATTTGATATTGATGGAACTGATTATTTGCAAACTTCAAAAGCTTTAGATGAAGCAAATAAATATTTAAAAGAAAAAAAAGGACCTTGTTTAGTAGTTGCTAAAGTTCCAAGATTAAAAGCACATTCAATATCAGATGATCCAAGAAGATATAAAGATCCTTTAGTTATAGAAAAAGAACAAAAAGAAGATCCACTTTTAAAATTTGAAAAGTTTTTAGAAGAAAATAAAATTATTTTAAAAGATGAAAGAGAAAAAATTAAAAATGAAATTTTTAATTTCATAGAAAAAAAAGCAAATGAAGCGGAAAAGTTAAATAAGCCTGATATCGAAAAATCAAAAACTGCAATATTTAAAGATTTTGAAATAAAAACTCATTTTGATAATTCAAATGGTGAAGATATCATAATGGCAGATGCTTTAAATCACGCTCTTAGAGAAGAGATGCAAAGAGATGAAAATATTATAGTATATGGAGAAGATGTAGCTGATAAAAAAGGCGGAGTGTTTTTAGTAACAAAAGGACTTAGCGATAAATTTACAAAAAAAAGATGTTTTAATTCACCACTTGCAGAATCTACAATTATTGGAACAGCAATCGGTATGAGTCAAGATCAAAAACATAGACCTGTTATTGAAATTCAGTTTGCTGACTATCTATGGTCTGGAATCAATCAATTAGTAAATGAAATGTCATCGATCTATTATAGATCAAACGGTGAATACTCTTGTCCAATAGTTATTAGAATGCCATATGGTGGATATATTCAAGGTGGTCCTTATCACTCTCAAAGTATAGAAGCAACACTTGCTCATATACCTGGACTTAAAATTGTAATACCTTCAAATGCAGCAGACGCTAAAATGCTTCTTAAAACCGCTATTAGAGACCCAAATCCAGTAATATTTTTAGAACATAAGGCTTTGTATAGACAAAAGTATTTTGCAGCTAGAAAAGAGCCGAGCGTGGATAGTGTCTTAGAATTTAAAAAAGCAAATATTATAAATGAAGGGGATAACCTAACAGTTGTATGCTACGGTCTTATGGTATCATATGCTAATGATGTAATATCTAAATTAAAAGACGTGGGATATTCAATTGAATTAATTGATCTTAGAACTATAGTTCCACTGGATAAAGATACAATAATTAATTCTGTTAAAAAAACAAATAAGCTTTTAATAATTCATGAAGACACAAAATTTTGTGGGTTTGGAGCAGAGATTTTATCAATTGTTACGGAAGAGGCTTTTGAATATTTAGATGCTCCAATTAAAAGACTTGCATCAATTAATACACCTGTTTCTTATGCAAAAGAGCTAGAAGATGCTCATTTTGTCCAAAAAGAAGATATCAAAAAAGAAATATTAGATTTATATAATTACTAGTATTTTATTTTATAAGATCTTTTTTTTTATCACGATTATTTAAAAAGTAAAATTTATTTAACTTATCTTGAATTGAAGATCGAAAATTTTTATTATTTATTTTTTTTAAACTTTCTTTTTTCTCTTTTAACTTTTCATCCATAAAAAAAAAATGCGCTAAAAGGATTTCTTGAATTTTTTTATAAGAATCTTTTTCTTCAATTGATAATTCACTATCCTTTGCAGCTATTGTATTTTCTATTAACTTATCAATTGTTACTTCTATATTATCTAATATTTCATCTAAAAACATTTTTTTTCTCTCGTTGTTTATCAATTTTTATTTTTTTTATATGTTATTATTTTGTCAATTAAAAAAATGTAAGTTAGAATTATTTTTTTTAAATTTTAATAAAAGTAATTATGATTGAAATTTGTCCATTATCATCCGGTTCAAAGGGAAATAGCGTTTTTTTTAAAACTAAAAAAGCAAAAGTATTAATCGATCTTGGAATATCTTATCTGCAATTAAAAAAGAGACTACAAGAGATAAATGTTAATCCAGATGAAATTGATGCTGTTTTTGTAACGCATGAACATATGGATCATATTTCAGGTCTTAAATTATTTATCGAAAATCACAATTCTTTAATTATTTGTAATGTGGATGTTGCAAAGGCAATACGTAATCAATTAAATATTGAAGAGAATTTTAAAATATTTTCAACTCATTCTTCTTTTGAATTTAAAGATATGAAAATTTTTCCATTTTCTATTATGCATGATACTATAGATCCTGTTGGGTATATTTTTAATGTAGATAATTTAAAGTTTGCTTTTTGTACAGATATTGGTTTTGTGTCATCTTTAGTGAAAAAATATTTAACAGATTGTAACTATTTATATCTTGAAGCCAATCATAGCATAAATATGGTTCACTCTTGTAATAGATCAAAAATATATAAAGATAGGGTTTTATCAAGAGTTGGGCATTTATCAAATGATGATTTTTTTAAACTACTTAGTGAAATATATAATGATAAATTAAAACATATTCACATTGCTCATATTTCTCAAAATTGTAATAGCTATGACTTACTAAAAGATTTAATGGAAGATTTTTTAAAAGATAAAAAATATAAAGCGCCTTTTTCATTTACTCATCAAGATAAAGTATCTAATAAAGTATTATTCAAAAGATAGTATTTTTCTAGATCTAGATCCTTCTTGAGGGCCTACTATTTTATTTTCTTCAAGCTCATCCATTAATGATGCTGCTCTTGCATAGCCTATTTTTAACTTTCTTTGTAAAAATGTAGTTGATGCATTTCTAGTAGCTAGTACTATTTCTAAAGCTTGATCGTATAGTTTATCTTTAGCTTCGCTAGATTTTTTTTCTTCTAATTTCGCCATTGCATCAAAAGAGTTAATTAAATAATTAGTAGGATATTTATCGCAAATTGTCTCGATTACTTTATTTATATCTTCATCTCTTATAAATGCACCTTGCGCTCTTATTAATTGAGAAGCTCCTGGAGGTAAAAATAAAAGATCTCCATTACCAAGTAAACTCTCTGCTCCTACTTCATCTAATATTATTTGTGAGTTTATTCTAGAAGATACTTTAAACGCTATTCTAGATGGGAAGTTAGCTTTAATAATGCCTGTTATTACTTCTCTAGAGGGTCTTTGAGTTGCTAAAATTAAATGGATACCAATTGCTCTTGCCATTTGAGCAATTCTAGCTATGGGAGTTTCTAAATCAGAAGAAGATACCATCATTAAATCTGCAAACTCATCAAAAATAGCTATTATCAAAGGCATTTTTTCAGGTATTTCTTTATAAAACTCTGCTTCTTTTTCTTTATTGATTTTTCTAGAGTTGAATGCAGATACATTTCTTAATCTTAAATGTTTTAAAATATCATATCTTAAATGCATCTCTTTTACTAGCCACTGAAGTGCAGCATATGCTCCATGAGCTTCAGTGATAACAGGAGATAGCATATGTGGAAGATTAGAATATCCAGTAAGCTCTACTTTTTTAGGATCTACCATCAAAAGCTTTATATCATCAGGAGAAGCGTTCATAATAATAGACATAACAAGGGCGTTGATACAAACAGATTTTCCAGATCCTGTAGCTCCTGCAATTAATAGATGAGGTGTTTTTGTAAGATCACAACTTACATATTCTCCTGTTACACTCTTTCCTAAAAGTATTGGAATTTTCATTTTTTTAGAAGAATTTTGATAGTGAAGTAACATCTCTTTTAAAGAAACTTCTTGAGGATATAAAGAAGGAACTTCAATTCCAACGGCTGCTTTTCCAGGAATAGGCGCTATTATTCTAATTGATTTTGCTTCTAAATTTAGAGCTATATCACTTTCTAAAGCTTTTATTTTTTGTACTTTTACACCAATGGATGGATGAACTTCAAAAGAAGTAATAGTGGGACCGCAATTGATCTCTCCAACTTTGGCATCAATTCCAAAGTTTTTTAAAGTCTCTTCTAAAACCCTTGCTTGTCTTGTAAGCTCTTTTGTAATAGTTGGGTGATCTATTTGCTTTGGATCTTGAAGTAAGTTTGTGCTAGGTATCTTATATGGACTTTTTAACTTTTCGAAAAATGTCGGTTCTTTATTAGGAGTAAGAGTTGTTTTACTAGTCGTTATTTTTAAAGACCTTTCTTTTAGTAATTTCTCTTCTTGAATATTTACTTTTTTATTTATTATGTTAGGAGGAAGATCATTTTTTAAAATATTTTGTTTTATATTGATTTTAGTAACAGGCTTTATTTTTTTTTCATTTTTAGTTTTTAAATATTTTATAAAAGTATCTAATAATTCAAAAAACTTATGATGGAATTTTTTAGTATTTGCTTTTTTAACTATAAGCTTTTTCTTTTTTTTCTTCTTTTTAGTAAAATAGATTTTTATTTTATTTAATTTAGTAACTAAATTCAAATTTGTGAAAAATAGAAAGGATATCAGACTAATAGTTGAAAATATCAATGTGCAGCCAACTGAAGATAAAATCTGTTTTAAATTTAAAAAAGCTAAATCCTTATAAAGATAATAAAAAGGAACTCCTCCTAAATTTTCTCTTGTAACTATTTTTGTAATAGGCTCATATATATAAATGTTTTGTGATATTATTTTTTTAGAGAAAAATTGAAGTGAATTTGAAAAATTATCAGCATAAATCGTTAATAGAAAAGAAGAAGAGATTAATAAAAAAGCAAAATTTATAGATCTAAATACGAAATTAATAGTTTTTTCTTTTCTTAATAAATGAATAGAGAGAAAACCTAAATATATAACGAATAAATAACCGCTAAGACCAAATAAAAAAGTTAAAAGATATGAAACATAATATCCCAAATATCCTAAATAATTTGCTTTTATAGAATTTGGATTGAAACTTAAAAGCGATAATAAAAGTAAAAAACTAGAAGCAAAAACAAAAATCCCTTTTGTTTCTAAATTTTTTTTCTTTTCTTTTTTACTTATTTTTTTTCTTGTTTTTCTTGTTTTTCTTTTTTTCATCTAACTTAAAAATTTATAAAAATTAATGTTGTTATCCCAACTACAGCTAAATAATAAGCAAAATATTTTAATTTTTTTGCATCTTTTATAGAAAAAATTATTCTAATAGCAAAAAAACCGACTATCAAACTAGATAAAAAAGCTATTACATAAGAGCTAATTGAAATCTCATTTGTAAAAGAACTACTTTTTATCTCTTTTAAAGTCTCTATTATAGTGCCTCCAATTATGGTTGGAATTGCTAATAGATAAGAAAATTTAATCGAATCTGTAAGCTTCCACCCTCTAATATTTGCAGCTGTTATTGTGCTAGCGCTTCTTGAAATACCAGGTATTAAAGCAAGCGTTTGCATACAACCAATTAATAACACATCTTTGATTTTAGATGTAGATCTTATCTGAATTTGTTTTTTTGCTATGTATGAACTTGCAAATAAAATTAGAGATGTAAAGAGTAAAAAAAAGCCTAAAAATCTATCTTGAGATAGATAACTTCTTATATTTTTAGTTAATAAATAAATAGGGATTAAAGGCAAAATTGCTAAAAAGATATGCATTAAATCTTTTTTAGAAAAAAAAGCTTTTATTATCTCCTTTCTCAAATAAAAAATAGATGTAATTAAGGTTCCCATATGACAGGTTAAATCCAACATATGAAAATCACTGTTTTCAGAAAGATGAAAGAAGATCTTTAAAAGTTTTAAATGAGCAGATGAAGAGATTGGAAAAAATTCACTTAAGCCTTGCATTATGCCAAGAAGCAGAGATTGAATAAAAGTCACTTTTAAGCCTTTAATGAAAATGGGGCGATTGACGGGACTCGAACCCGCGACTTTCGGTACCACAAACCGACACTCTAACCAACTGAGCTACAATCGCCATAAAAAACAAAATACATTTTAATTAGAAATGTAAATTTAGTCAATTTTAAATAGTTTGAAAATCAATTCATACTATCTTTAAAAAATCATTTGCTTCTTTATCTATATAAAATATTTTTAAAAATATAAAAATTATGGAAATTACACTTATATATAAAATTATAAAATTTATTGAAATAGCCTTAGATCTTATATAAAACTGTAAAATAGAGGGGAAGGTCAAGGTCATATTTAAAATCATATTAGTGAAAGTATTCAAAGTAATAAATAAAATATTTGAAATTATTGGCAGAAAAGATAAAAAAATTGAAGTTAAAAGAAGTAGCATTAAAATACCGATTAAAAAAGGGACTATTAAATTGTATACTAAACTCATTATTGGAAACTTATTAAAATGATATAATAAAAGAGGGAATATTAGAAAATTAACACTTAAACTAATCGAAATCGAACTTTTTAAATAAATCAATATTTTATAAACAATTTTATCTAAAAAATTAAAACTCTCTATTTCATTTTTGTTTCTATCTTTTATAAATCTCGATAAGAAATGGTTAGTTATAGGATGCATTAATAAAATAGCAAAAGATGCTAAAAAACTAAGTTGCATTCCTATACTTAATAAGGAAGTAGGATTGATTAATACCATTAAAAATAAAGAAAGACCAATAGCATTCAATGCAAAATATTTTCTATTTATTAATTTTGCTATTATAAATAGTTGTATCATTATAAAAGCTCTTTGAATGGATACGATAGGTCCTACAAATAAAAAATAAAAATTAGAAATAATTAGTAAAAAAATTAGACTGATTTTTTTTGAAAAAAACTTATCTAAAATAAAACTGAAAAATAAAATCAATATACCAAAATGAAATCCAGAAATTGCAAGTGTATGAGATAAACCAGATATAGAAAAAATATATGGTATAAAATTCCCATGATTATTAGAGGTTAGAAGAGTATGTAAAAAATTATAGGAATTTTTATCTTTTATATTTCTTTTTAAAAGTAAAAAAAGCTTTTTTTTAAGTAAATATCTTATCTCAAAGATAGAAAAAGCTTTTTTTCTATCTTTAGTGATAAAAGGTTTTTTAAAAAACAAATATTGATTGTAACTATTAATTTCCCCATTAATTTTATAGAGATATGTTGCATTTAATCTTTTTTTTGATGAAATAGATGCTTTGATATTTTTATAAGTTTTATTTTCGGTTTTAAAATTTTTAAGTTTGATTTTATAAGAGTAATATCTACCAAAAGAATAATTTTCTTTAATATCTAATATTTCAAAAGTACCCCTTCCTTTAAGGGGATAGTGATCGGGTATTTTTTTTAAATTAAAATAACCTATAAATATCCCCAATAAAAAAAATATAATTACTAGTGGATATTTTTTATAAAAGATTAGAGATAAAAAAAATATAAAAATACATAAGTAGCTTTGAAATAAAATAATTGAAACAGCGCAGATAAAAGATATAGAGAAAATCAAAAAGGGACATTTTTCGAAAAACTCATTTATTTTTTTTAAAGCTTTTTTATATTCCATTAGAAAATTAAATATTTTTTTTTAAGAAATATAAAAATTTATTTAATTTAGAGAAATGTTTTTATTAAAATTTAGTTCCTTTTACTATTGCTTGAGAATTTTCTAAATGACTCGCATCACTTTTTCTAGCAACAATTGTAACAAATTCATCATAATGATCTTTTGCAAAATCCATAACCATTTTTTTCCTTTCTTCAAAGCTTGGAAAATAATATGGGTCAATATCAAAAAGAGATTTAAAAGTTGAATCATCTTTTAGTTTATTCCAAAGATCATTTATTAAAATATTTTGATCTTTTCCTCCAATAAACTCTTTTAAAAAAAGATATTCAATAGGACAGTATAACTTGAAAACATTTAAAGCGCATTTGTGAAGCATACAGATATCGTATTTTTGATTATGTGGCGGGAAACGAGTAATTCCCCAGGTAGATCCTATTTTATGAGATGTAAACCACCTGTTTGAAACGATTTGAAATCTACTATTTACATATTGTATGTCTAACCCTTTATCTAGACAAAATCTTTCAAAATTATATTGATCTATAAAATCATTATTATGGTGTAGAAGCCACCATATAGAAAAATCATGTATACGTATATATGATGATATTTCTTCTTTTTTTAATATTTCTAATAGTTCAGTATCAGATTTGTTTGGATACGTTTGTTTAAACTTACCCCATTCCTTTGGATGCATGACGTTTACAATATTGTCTAATTTAAAAAAATTGGGATCTTTTGCAGTTTCATACCCTTCTGCTCCATAAGCATGGTATTCTTCAGGATTGAATGTTAATATTGGTTTAATAGCTGCAATTGCTGTCATAATTATTTATCCACTTTTATAATTAATTAACATTATTATATATAAAAAATATTTAAAAATCAAATTATTTTTTATTATTATAATTTAATAATTATGTATAATAATAAATTTATAAGCAGCTCTTTGCCAATTGGTTACCTAAAAACACACCTTTATTAAGATGGGTTAAGTTGTTAAATTACAAGTGGTTAGTAAAAAGTGTTGTTAATAACAATTTATGCTATAATTAATAATCATTTAATAAAAAAGAAGGTAATAAATGTCAGTAAAAAGCTTACAAGAACTATGTGTTATTAAATGGAGTACATCCCAACCCCAAGTATTTTTAGAAAGCAAAGAATCGATAGAAGGCATATTCAAAATAAAAGGTCATACCGAGGAAACTCAAGATCATTATGCATCAACAATAATAGCATCTAAAAGGTTTATGCTAAAGACGACTGAAGCTATGATTAAAGTAAAAAGATTATCATTAAAATTTCACTTTAATAAATATATGCAGTTTGTTCATCCAAATATTGATCATGCAAAAATTGAATCTAAATTAAATGAAGAGCAAGAATTCGAAGCATTTAAAGAATTTGTCAAACTTGATAAAGGGGATGAGAATTTATCTCAAGCTCAAAAAGATCTACTAGCATCAATAGCAGTGTATCTAGGCTAATAAAAATTGTAGACTATCAAGGAAAAATATCTTGGATGAAAATTTAAGTGTTTTTCCTTTTTTTAAATAAAAAAAACATAAAAAACCTTTTTTATTTATTAGCATAAATAGTATGAATAAATAAAAAAGTATATATGAATCCATCTGTTTTAAAATATTACAATGATAAATCTTTTGAAGATGTCATTATTTTCGATAAAGAAAAAATGGATTTTGAAAAAGCTAAAAGTCTTTGTTTTTCTTTTCCAAAAGCTTGGGCTGAACTTTGTCAAATTAATAAAGATCTTAGAATCGAATTTTATAGAGACTACCTTCTTAAAATATTGCCTTATAAACCAAATGTATATTCTTTTATTTATGATTTTTTTTCTTATTTAGAAAATTTAGATGTTGTTTTTTTTAAAAAAAATAAAACGGATAATTATGAATGTGAACTCGTATATTCCCTAAAAGATATAGATACTTTTTTTAGAGGCAAAGAACCTCTGGAAGAAATAGAGATTAAAAATATTAATGCAAGTTTTGAAATGCTGCTTCCAAGAGACTATTTAACTTTTTTAAAAGTTCATAAAAGTTTTTCGAAAAATGATGATACAGGTGTTTTTGACGGTAGAATTTTAAAAGATATGCAAAATGAATTTATAAATTTTGTAGAAAATAAAAATTCACAGATAAGATCTGACTCTTTTTTTATAGACCCAAAAACTTTAATTCCTTTTTATCAATGTTACAATAAAGAATCATTTCAATGTTTTTTTACTCAATGGTTCCCAATTGAAGAAATGGGTAATGTTTATTACAGCGGACTTGACAATCAGATCTCAGACTATCATAATATGCTAAATTCAAGTGAGACTTTGTCTTTTAAATCTTTTTTGGATTGGTTAATATTTTATATGGATGTTTTTAGTTTATAATTTATGTACACAGTAAATGATTTATATAAAGTTCATGGAAAAAACTTAGGACTCTTTTTAGTCGCTGGAAAAGCTGGGCTAAAAAGAAAAATAAGAAAACCAGAAGTTCATAGACCTGGACTTTCTCTTACTGGTTTTTTAAAAAGTTTTAAGTCGTTTAGAATATTAATTTTTGGAAAGGGTGAAATTGAATATTTAAGAGGGTTAGATTCATCTGTTAGATTAGAAAGACTTAAAAGAATATTAACTCACACCACACCTGCTGTTATTGTCGCTAGAAAATATACAACACCTAAAGAATTAAAAATGCTCTGTGAGCAAAAAAAGATTCCTTTGTTTAGAGCAAGTATGCCTACTATGGGTCTTATCAGTTATATGATTCTACTTTTAAATGATGAATTTGCTCCAACTACTACTTTGCATGGAACTTTAGTAGAAGTTTTTGGTGTGGGCGTTTTAATACAAGGAGAATCCGCAGTTGGAAAAAGTGAAGCAGCGCTTGGTCTTTTAGAAAGAGGACATAGATTAATTTCAGATGATATTGTAAAAGTTAAGAAAAAAGAAGGCAATTATTTAATAGGATCAGGGCCTGAATTAACAAGGCATTTAATGGAAATTAGAGGGATTGGTCTTATTAATGTCGCTCATTTACATGGAGCAGTATCTGTTAGAGAAGATAAAGTTTTAGATTTAGTTATTAAAATCGAACAATGGAATGACAACCATTTTTATGATAGAGTAGGTTTAGAAGAAAAATATAAAGATATTTTAGGAGTTAATATTCCATATCATATTTTACCTATAAAACCAGGTAGAGATGTTATTTTATTAATTGAAACTATAACATTAAACCATAGGCTAAAAACAAGCGGTTATAATACTGCAAAAGATTTTAACGTAAAACTTTTAAAAGCTATGGTATCTAAAAAAAATAAAAGACAAGTTTATGAAAGTAGTAACAACAGTTAAAATTAAAAATAATTTAGGTCTTCATATCAGACCTGCAGCATCTATTGTAAAAATGCTAAAAAACACGAAGTGTGATGTTACTTTTACGTATAAAAAAGAAAGTGTAAATGCTAAAAGTATTATGGGAATATTAATGCTTGCTTTAAAGAAAAATTCTATGATTACAATTACAATAAATGGACCTGATGCTGATAAAGTAATGGATGAATTAACTATAGCTTTTGAAAACTCTTTTGGAGAAAAATAAATGATGCAACAAGAACTAGATGCTTTCGTATTATCAGAAGGAATAGCTATTGGCAAACCATTTTTTTTAGAGGAAGAAAGTGAAATAAAATTAAACTCTTCAAAATTTGACTCTTCAAAAGAACTTACGAAGTTTAAAAGAGCAATTAATAAAAGCAAAAAACAGATTATAGATCTAAAAAAACATTTATCAGATGATGATCTGCATATTACATTTGAAATTTTAGATACTCATTTAGAACTTTTAAATGATCCAACTCTTTTAGATGCGGTTGAGGAAAAAATAGTAAATGAAAATAAAGGGATAGAGTCTTCTTTTAATGAAATAATAGAAGAGTATAAAAATAAAATTAAAGATCCTTTTTTTAAAGAAAGAATAAAAGATATTGTAGATGTTTTTAAAAGAATATCTTCTCATATAAGAGTTATAAAAGTAGAAGATTTTTATAAAGATGAAAAATCTATAATTTTTTTATCTTCAGAAATTATTCCATCAGATATTTATGATGTTAAAGAAAATGTAAAAGCATTCATTTCATTAAATGGTTCTTTTGCATC
The DNA here is from genome assembly GCA_011065125.1 of Candidatus Anoxychlamydiales bacterium. Lineage (GTDB taxonomy): Bacteria > Chlamydiota > Chlamydiia > Chlamydiales > SM23-39 > JAAKFI01. The sequence continues at coordinate 21,048 of JAAKFI010000012.1, forward strand.
TCACGCTGCAATACTTGCAAGATCAAGGGGCGTGCCTTTTATTTCTAAAGTAGATGTGAAGAAATTAAAAAGTAAAAATTTAAATCAAATTATTGTAGATGGAATAAACGGAAAAATAATTATAAATCCAACTCAAAATACTTTAGATAAATATTTGATATTAAAAGAAAAAAAGAAAGAAGAAAAAATAAATTTTAACATCAAAAAAAATGACCTAACAAAATTTTTTATTAATATTACTAGCGCTGCAGAAGCTAAAAAAGCCCTTGAAGATAAAATCTCAGGTATTGGTCTTTTTAGATCTGAGTTTTTAATTTTAGAAAATAGCGGAATCCCTCCATCAAATAAGCAATATTTAATATATAAAAAAATAGCCAAAGAGTTAAAAGATAAGCCTTTTATTATTAGATTATTTGATCTAGGTGCTGATAAGAATTTTTTAAATAATGAAGAAGTGGATTTTTTTTCTAAAAGGGGAGCTAAATTTCTAATAAAAAATCCAAAAATTTTAAAAAATCAATTAATTGCAATTTTAAAGTCATCTGTTTATAAAAATATAAAAATTTTAATTCCATTTGTTACAAGCACATATGAAATAAAATATATTCTAAAACTTATTGAAGATATCAAAGAAGATTTTAAGAAAAAAAATATAGAGTATAGTGATATTCAAATAGGATGCATGATAGAAACTCCAGCAGCTGCTATTGAATGCAAAGAAATTTTAAAATTAGTAGATTTTATATCTATTGGAACAAATGATTTATCTAGATACACACTAGCAGATAATTCTTTGAAATTTGATGAAATTCCAAGCGCTTTATTTAAATTAATAGAAAGTGTTGTAAAAGTTGCTAAGAGAAGTAGGAAAGATTTATATATTTGCGGGGAGCTTGCATCTATTCCTAAATTTATAGAGCAATTTAAAGAACTTAAAATTGAAAACTTTTCTATTAATATTTCATCAATTTCTCAAATTGATTTTTAAAAGGGCATTAATCCTTTAAAAGCATCCATTGAAGAAGAGCTTTCTTTTTCTACTTTATCACAGGCTTTATTATATGCAGACATTATTAAATCTTCTAAACCTTCTACATCATTTGAATCTACACATTTAGGATCAATTTTAATTTTTTTAATTTTTTTCTCACCAGAAAGTGTAATTGTAACTAAGTTATTTTCAGATATTCCCTCAACTTCTAAAGTTTTTAACTTTTCTTGCATTTGAGATAAATCTTGTTGAAGTTTTTCTGCTTGTTTTTTCATATTAAAAAAATTTTTCATGGTTTTATCCTTTTTTTATTATAGCATTTAATTCAACTTGCATGAATTTCATTATAGTATCATGTCTAGCCACATTAATAGTTTGAATAGGCGAAATTGAGATTGGGGAATCTGTTTTTTTATTTTTTTCACTTAGTGAAAATTCTATTTTTTCAAGCTTTATTTTTTTTTCTTCTTTAATAGACTCTTCTATATTTTTATTTTGAGTAATTGATGAGAGTTGAATTTCTTCTTTTTTATTAACTTCTACTTGTTTTTTAGGTTCTATAGGAGAGGTTTCTTTATTAGGAATATTTTCATTTGTTGAAGTATTTGCTTTATTTTCTAAATCTATTAATCTTTTAACTAAAATATCTATGCTTATTCTTTTTTTGCTTTTAATAATGTTTAATAAAAGCATTTCTAAATTTATTTTTTTATGAATAGATTTATGATTATTTTGAATATTTTTTATAAGTAAATCTAAAATATAAAAAAGCATCTCTTCACTATAGTAACTAGCACTATTTTCATATTTTTTTTTCTCTTCATCAAATGTTTCTAATAATGAAGAATCTTTTAATTTAACTACTAAAATATTTCTAAAATGTTCAATTAACTCTTCAATTAAATAACTTAAATCTTTTCCAGCTTTATAAATATTATCAATAAAATAAAAAGCAAAATTTATATCTACATTTTTTATTGCTTCATCTAATTTAAAAAAATAATCTTTTGATACAAAACCAATTGATTCATTTATATGATCTAATAGTATTTTTCCTTCTTTAAAACAAAACATTTGATCTAGTAATGACTCGGCGTCTCTTAAAGATCCCTCAGAGAAATTAGCTATAATATGAAGAGCTGCATCTTCTATGTCTCTATTTAAGTCATTAGAAATTTGTCTTAATTTATTTATAATATCTTCGTGAGAAATTCTTTTAAGCTCAAATCTTTGACATCTAGAAAGTATTGTAGGAAGTACTTTATTCGCTTCAGTTGTTGCAAAGAAAAATTTAATGTTATTTGGAGGCTCTTCTAGAGTTTTTAATAAAGCATTAAAAGCCTCTTTTGTAAGCATATGAACTTCATCTATGATATATATTTTGTATCTATTTGCAGGAGCATATCCAATCGTATCGTTAATTTGTCTGATGTCATCTATACCTCTATTTGATGCTCCATCTATTTCTATTACATCTAGTGATCTAGATGAAGAAATTTCTAAGCAACTTGAACATTTATTACAGGGCTCTTGATTTATTGGACTTTTACAGTTTAAGGCTTTTGCAAAAAGTCTTGCAAGAGTTGTCTTTCCTGTTCCTCTAGACCCAGAAAACATATATGCGCTAGCTACTTTATTCTGAGAAATAGCATTTTTTATAGTCGTAACTATGGATTTTTGAGAGATAACCTCATTAAATGTTTGAGGTCTATACTGTCTTGCTAAAATTTGATATTTTACTGTCATATGGCTTTTTTTTGAGTTTTATTAAATTTTAGTAGATATTAGATTATCTTCAAAGAAAAATTATGTTTAATCTAATTTAGATTTATTGTATCAATATGTTTGAGTTTTATTTTAAAATTATATGGTTAGTGACAAAAAAAAGAGAAAATCTTTAAAACAGAATCTTAAAGAAAATGATTTAGGACTAAGGTTAATAGCTGGGTTTATTTTTTTAATCTGTCTATTTTTATATCTTCACTTTAGAGAAGTTAGAATAGATGTTTTAGATATAAATGCTAAAGCTCCTAAATATATTGTAGCTCAAATAAATTTTGAGTTTCCAGACGATGAAGTAACTATTTTAGCCAAACAAACACTTTTATCTCAAATTTCAAATATCTATAAAATAGATGAATCGCAAATAAAAAGTTCAAGAGAAGATTTTGAAAATTTTTTAATGAAAGATCAAAATTGGAGAAAACTTCCATATATTACATATGATAAAATAAATGATGTTGCAGATAAATTAGAAAAAATGATGCTCGATGCAAAATTTATGAATTCTGCTACTTTTAGAATAGCTAAACAATTTAAATTAGATATTAAAGATTTTATTGTTTTAAATTTTAATTCTTTAGATAAAGACAACTTAACTATTCCAAAAGAATATCAAAATATTTTTTCAAAAAAATTGTTATTTGATTTGAAAAATGTTCCTGAAGTTACAATTAATTATGTTTCTAAAATTTTTGAGCACTATGATTATAATTTAGTAAATGATTTTGCTTTGCAAGGTAAGATTAGAAAAGAAATAGATTTAAATATTTTACAGAAATACACAAAAGTTGCAGCAGGTGAACAAATTATAGCCCAAGGTGAAAGAGCACTTCCAAGACACTTAGCTATGATGCAAGCAATGAAAAATGCACTAAGACATAATAGAAATATTTTTGAACCACTTACTATTTTAGGGAATTTTATAATAGCTTTAGTTTTTATAATTTTAACTACACTATATTTCAAAACTGAGCATTTAAAAATTTTAAGATCAATAAAAAAAATATCTTTAATAATTACTATTTTAATTCTAACTTTAATTTTTGCTAAAACTATTGAATTTGTTTTACTTAAATCTACCAGCTCAATAATTGAAGCTGTAAGATATCCAATAGTAGTTCCATTTGCAGCGCTTCTTTTTAGTATTTTATTTAATTCAAGAATATCCCTGTTTTTTTCAACTTTTTTAGCAATAGTTTTAGGAGTAACACTAGCTGTTGAGCATTCATCATTTTTAGTGATTAATTTAGTGACTTCATTAATTGTAATTATTTCAACCAAATCTCTTAGAAAAAGAACTGAAGTTTTTAAAGTATGTTTTAAATGTTTAATAGGTGTGATCCCTGTAATATTAGCTTCTAGCTTTATTAATAATAGACTTTTTTCTATGTCTTATGTAACGAATATTATTAGTTCATTTACATTCCTATTAATTATTGGAATATTAATAGTTGCTATCCTTCCAATGTTAGAAAATACTTTTAATGTTTTAACAGATATTACTTTAATGGAATATATGGATCCAAATAATGAGCTTCTTCGAAGAATGTCCCTAGAAATACCTGGCTCTTATCAACATTCTTTAGTATTGGGTAATCTATCTGAAATTGCAGCTATTGCAATTGGAGCAAATGGTCTTTTTTGTAGAGTCGCCACTCTTTATCATGATATTGGAAAATTAAATAATCCAAATTTTTTTACAGAAAACCAAAATGCTCAAGGGGTAAATATTCATCAACTACTTACTCCAATAGAATCAGCTCAAGTTATTATATCACATGTTACAGATGGTAAAACTTTAGCTAAAAAATATAAATTACCCCAAGCCTTTATCGATATTATTTTAGAGCATCATGGAACGACTTTAGTTTATTATTTTTATCATAAAGAACTTCAGCTAAAAGAAGGGGATGCATCAAAAATTGATGAAACTAAATTTAGATATCCAGGTCCAAAACCTAAAACTAAAGAAGCTGCAATTATTATGATAACAGATGCTGTAGAAGCAGCTTCTAGATCTGTTGAAGATATATCTTTTGTATCATTCACCAAAATGGTAGATAACATAGTAAACGATAAAGCAAAAAATTTTCAATTTGATAATTGTAATTTAACTTTTGAGGAACTTAAACTAGTTAAATCATCACTTGTAAAAACTCTTTTAATTACAAAACATGTAAGAATCAAATATCCCGAAAAAAAAGATTAATTTATATTATCTAATCTCAAACATATATCATCTAAAAATGCATTTACTCTTTCATCTACTATTTTTATATCTTTTTCTAAATTAGATATATTATTTTCTTGAGCTCCTACGTATATCTTAACTTTAGGTTCAGTACCCGATGGTCTAATTACAATTTTAGTATTATCATCTAGCCAAAATCTTAAAACATTAGACTTTGGAAGATCTAAAGGTTTAGTTTTTTTTGTTTTAGTATCTAAGGTTATAGATTTTAAATAATCATCTATGAAATTCACATCGCAGTTAGAAATTTGATCCATTGGATGATTTCTTAGAGTTTCCATTATCTTATCCATTTTTTCCATACCATCTTCTATAGAGGTTTTAGCAAAAGAAATGGATTTTTGTTTTTCTCTATAAATTCCATGTTCTTTATATAAATCAAATAAGTAATCTACTAAGGTTTTATTTTGTTTTTTTAAATCTTGTGCAATATAAGATATTATTAATGCAGCAGAGATTGCATCTTTATCTCTTACAAACGTTTCAATTAAATACCCACAAGATTCTTCTGCTCCAAAAATAAATTCGTAGGAATTATCTTGTTCAAAATTATTAATTTTTTCAGCTATATATTTAAATCCTGTTAATACATCAAACATTTTTGTGTCATATTTTTCTGTAATTCTTGTCATTAATTCTGTTGTAACAATAGATTTGATAGATGCTGTTTTAGAAAATAATTTAGAATTTTTTAAAACATAATCTAAGATTATGCAACCAATTTCATTTCCATTTAAAATAACATCATTCTTTTTATGATTCACAACAATTCCTACTCTATCAGCATCAGGATCAGTTGCTATAAAAATATCAAAATTTTTAGCCATCATTTGGTCTATCCCAAGACTAAGAGCTTCTTTTTCTTCTGGATTTGGTTTTTTTGCAAATTCAAATTTTCCATCTATTGATTTTTGTTTTTCTACAAGCTCTATATCTGTAAAATTACATCTTTTTAAAGCTTCTGGAAGAAGGGTAATTCCTGTGCCATGAAGATTAGAATATATAATTTTTAAATCTTTTTTATTTCTATCTTTAAAAAAATGCATATTTAATAAAGTATCAAAATAAGCTTTATCGATTTCATCTTTTAATATCTCAAGTAAATTAGAATTTAAATCTTTTGCAATTTTCACATCTTTTAAACATTGAATTTTATTATATTCTTCAATAATACCTACATCATGAGGGGGAAGTACTTGTCCTCCATCTGTCCAATAAACTTTATAACCATTATATTCTTTTGGATTATGAGATGCTGTTATCATAATTGCTGACGTTGCATTTTTATTTTTTAGTGCAAATGATATAAGCGGAGTTGGTCTTAGTTCATCAAATAAAAAAACTTTAATATTATTTTCAAGTAATACTCTAGCGCTAACATTTGCAAACTCTTTTGAATTTTCTCTGCTATCATATCCAATTACAACACTTGGATTTTTAATATTTAAGGATTTTATATAATTTGCTAATGCTTGCGTTGCAAAAGATATTGTATAGATATTTAACCTATTGGTACCAATACCCATTTTTTCTCTAATACCACCAGTTCCAAAATCTAGAGTTTTACAAAAGGAATCTATTATTTCATGTGGGTTTTCTTTTAGAAGTTTTTTTATTTCATTTTTAGTATTTTCATCATATGGCCCATCTAGCCAAGATTCTATGTTTTTTTTAGTCGATGTAGAAAGATCCATTATTTTTACCTATTAATTTTTTATTCATTTATAAAAAATTTTTAAGATAAAAACTATTAAAAAGTCTTATCTAAGATATTTTGAATTTCATCAGAAGAAAAAAACTTGCCATTTTCATCGTCAATACCAGGACATTCTCTTTTAAGATTTTCCCAAGATTTTTTATCTGTAAGATTAGATTTCCAAAATGGAAAGTTTTTGCATTGCTTTGGTCTTACTTCATAAATTAAGCATTTTTTATCTTTTAAAAAAACACAATCATAATTTTTAAAATTATCTAATAAAGAGACTTTTCCTCTTACATTTTTAGTATGTTTTTTTTTGAAATTCTTCAATTGATATTTTTAAAAATTTAGAAATTTTTTTTTGTTCTTCTAAGTTTAACCAAACATATCCAGGAGATCCCGTGCAGCAATTGCAGCAATTATTTTTACATTTAAAATAAAGACCTTTTTTATACCATTTAGATTTCAAGAATTTGATCCTTTTCTTTTATCCAAGTATCATTTTTAAAAGCGTATTTATTAACTTCAATACTATTGTCATTTAAACTAAAAATATTGAAAGTACCATCTATGTGAGAAGCACATCCTGAACAGATCATATATGGTAAATCTTTTTCTTTTTCTATTTTATATTTATGGGTATGACCATATAGATATAACTTAATATTTTTATGTTTTTTTAAAAGTTCTTTTAAAAAACTATCTCGAATAAGTCTTTTTCTATAAGTTGTAATTCTAGAAGCTGGAAAATGATTTACTAAAATAACTTTTTTATCTTCCAAGGTGTTTAAAAGCTTATTTAGCTTGTTTTCTAGATCTTTTGAAAAACACCCCGAAGAGGATAGTAAAAAGGTCGAAATGGAGCAGTCTAAGCCAATATAATGCCAATTGTTTTCGAGTGGGAGACTTTCTATATTATTGTTTCTTAAACTTTCGTTTTCAAAATATTTATAAAAAAGCTTTTTTTTGTATGCGCTTTTAGTATAACAATCATGATTTCCAGGAATAAGATATGTTTTAATATCATTTTGAAGTATTGAATCTACAAAATTTTTACCTAAAATAAATTCGCTTTCATGCGATGTCGTTGTAATATCCCCAGAGATAAAAGCATAATCAATATCTTCTTTTTTAAATAAAACAGGCAAGTTACTTAACTTATTTGTTTTATACTTTCTTTTCCTGTTAAAAAAAAGATTTGTCATTCCAACAAATCTTTTAGAAAAAAATATTTTTGGATGAAATGAAAGTTTTGAAAAATGTAGATCTGAAATATGTGCTATTTTAATCATAAATACTTTATATTTAAATTCTTAATTATTATAACATAATTTTAAATTAATATAAAGTATCAATAGTTTTATGAAATACTAAAAGTATTATTTATACTTAACTTCTTTTCTATGAGTTCTTTGTCTAATTTCAGGAACTCTTTTTTTCATCTCTTTATCACGCTCATCTTTGTCTTTATGAATTGAAGGTTTTATTTCGCCCTTTTTTCTTTTTTGTGCTTTTAGTTGTTTTTGCTTTTGTTTGTTTTGCTTAGATGTTGGTTTTTTTCTGTAATTTTCCATAACAGACTCATCTTCAACTTCTTGAATATTCTCTTTATTGATTTTTTTCATGAATTTCATCATATGACTTGGAACATCTTTCATATATTTCCCCCTTTGTTTGTAATGTAAGTTTATTACGGGATCTGATTACTATGCAAATTAATTTTTATTGAGTTAATTACAAGTAATTTAGCTAGGTAATTTAATTGTAATTATAAAAACAGGGGTTAATATTAAATAATATTAATAGCTTTTAATGATTGATTAAATGACTTAAGTATCTTATTTGTAGTGACAAACATTTGCCAATATTTATCTTTAATAGGTAAATACTTAAAGTTAAATAGATAAGATGGGGGAGTTACAATTTTTGACTCATTCCAAGAAGGTTTCCATCTTTTAACTTTATCTATATTTGAAGAAATTACAATGGATGGGATTTTTAAATAAGAAGCTAAATGAGAAGCAAATGAATCATTCCCAATAAAATAAGAGGACTCGTGTAAATACATTGCAAAATCAGATATTAAAAACATAGCGGGTAAATCGAACCCTAACTGTAATACTTCTAAATATTTTTTTCTCTCTTCTATTGGGACGCAAAATGATACTTGATATCCTCTAAGCTTTAATTTTTTAGCAATTTTGATAAATTTTTTTAAAGGGTATTTTTTATATAGGCTTTTTGAAGAGGAGTATATAATTACTCTTTTTTTATGCTTTTTGTATTTTGAATTTTTTGGGATTTTTATTCCAATTTCTTTTTCTTCTTTTTTTAAATTAAAATGAGATTTTAGTTCTTTGCAAAGCCCATTTAACATCGTAGAATTAGGATCTAATTTAATATCTAAATTAGATAATTTCCCATGTTTAGATTCTTTATGTGTAAAATATATAAAATGAATATTTTGTAAGCTTTTTCGATCTCTTATTTTTTTTATGTTTTCTGTTTTTTCTTTGTTGTTATGTTGAATATATATTTTGTCATATAAGCTGAAATCTAAATTATCATCATATTTCTTAAAGTTATAAGAAAATAAACTTTGTATTGTTGAAATCTTATTATGAAAAACATCTACTTCATATCCCTTTTTTTTCAATTGATGACATAATGTTAATAATAAAAAACTATCTCCAATATTTTCAGAATTTGGTATTACTGCAACTTTCATAATTTTAATAAATTTGTTAAATATTAAATTTTAAAATAAATATAATTAAAAGATTTGTCAAATAAAAAATAAAATAAATTATTAAAATTTAATGCCTAATCCATAACCTAATTGAAAACCACCAAAATATGGTTTAAAAGTAACTTCGCTAGAAGAGTCTGTTATTTTTTTAGAATCATATAAATAATTAAAAAATAGATCGAATACAGCTCTATCATTTAAATGAACTAAAAGTCCTAAACCAAAAGTTCCACCAATGGTACTTTTAGAAATCTTATTAGGAGGAGCTTCATAATCATGTTTAACTTGTGCATACATCCAGTTGGGAGCTGTTTTTAAATAAATGGATAAAGTGTTATTAACAATAAATTCAGTATTTAATCCAAAAGATAAAGGGGATAGAAAAAGCTTGAAAATAGTAAGTGTATTCTTATCAAAACCATCTGCTTTTAAAAAACCGTATTCTACAAAAGCATGGAATTTAACTTTTGAGTATTTATACACTTCATAAGATCCTTCAAAAGAAGTTAGCATTTCATAATTTTTAAAAATTTTTCTAGCGCTAGAATCTTGATAGAAAAAATCAGATAGTTTTGCTTTTATAGTAAATGGTTTTTCATATGAATATAAAAATGAAAAAAATATAGAAAATAAAAATAAGTATCTTTTAAAATTATTTAAATTCAATATATTGTAATTAGATCTAAAAGATATATTAATTGCCTATAATAACTATCACAGGACCTATTGTATTTGCACCATCGCTCCACGTTACATAGTAAGTATTAGAGGTGTCTTTTTTTATATTATCTTCAACTAAATTAACAGCTTGATTAAAAGCAGAAACACTATCAATTAACTGTGTTAAAGAAGCATCTTTATAAAGATAAAAAGTTCCTATTTCATCAATGGCATTTGTAAGAACTGTGTTTTTTAGTTTTCTTTGTAAAAAGAAATTAAGCTCTTGGTGTGAGCCGCTTGCGGATAAACTTACATTTACTACATCAAATCTTTTTGTAAATGCTTTTGTAATATCTGGACCATCTGATTTTGTTGTCCAAGAATTAATTGCATCAATATAAGATGTGGAATTTTCTTGAGCTACTGCAATTCCAGGTCTAATTGTAGACCAAGTAAAAGATTGAGCATTTGTAACGTCTGTTGCAAAAGCGTCATTAGAAAAATAAAAATATCCTCTATACACATCAAATGAAGATCCTCCAAGTAGTAAAGCATAAGTAAAAAAAGTATTTCCAAAAGGATCAATATCTGTTCTTGGAAATGTTCTAGAACTACTAGTTCCTGGCAGCGTTTTAGTTTCTTTTAAATTTGATCCAAAATTATCATATAATCCTAATGTAACCTTTCTATTAGAAGTAGATGTATGATCAACCCAAATAATAGCAGTATGGCCTAAATCATTCATTTTTATTTGAGAATTATTATCTTGTGTATTAGCATAAGTTTGAAGGATTTGAGGGGCTCCCCAACTGGATCCAAAATCACTAGACAATGCCTTATATAAAGTGGTTGATGGACTTGCTGTTTTTTCTTGCCATATCATTACTGCATTACCATTATCTGAAAGAGCAATACCTGGATAAGTTGCTTGTGTTGAGGTGTTCCCAATCGAAGCTAGATTTGTCCATCCCCCAGCAATTGTGTATGTAGCGTATTTTGTAATAAGGGGTATTCCTTCATCGCTAGACCATGTGGCTATAGCTTTTAAAATGCCGTTATCAGATGTAAGCGCAATTTGAGGAAACCATTTATCTGAAGGATTTGAATTGGAATCAACAGTAGATATATTCCAAGTATCTCCTCCATCTGAGGAAGTTGCTGATTTTATTGCAGCTGTTGTATTTGTTAATGATACAAAAATAATAATGATGAAATTATCTTTTATTGCAATTTGAGGTCTGTGTAAATAATTGAATTGTGTTGAAATTGTAGTGTCTAAAGTTTGTAGTGAAAAACTAGTGTTTATAATTTTAGCAACTTTAAGTTTTTGTTCATTATTGTCATTATAAGTATGATAAGCAATAAAGGCTGTATTATCATTATAAAGAGCAATTTGAGGGTGAGTATTTATAGTGTTTTGTTTTGTATTATTAGGTTCGCTATTATCTATTGTTAAAATATTTGGAAAAGTTGCTCCAAAATTATTTGAAATGGCAGCATTTAAAGTGATTGTATGAAGGGCTAGTGTTAAGTATTTCAGAATAAGCTAAAACAGCATATCCTTTTGAGTTTACCTTAACATTAGATAATAGAAAAATAATTTCATCACCAGTTTGTTTAGAATCTGCCTCAACTGCAGGCTGCCAAGCAGCATGTAACAAATTAAATGCAAAAAAAATAGAGATTGAACTTAAAATTTTTTTCATAAAAAATTGACCTTGTTAAAATTTATCTCATAAAAAATATTTTACAAAAGTTTTAAAGTCAATTTTTATCTAAAAAAATTAGGCTCAAAAAAAATGAGCCTAAATAGATTATTCTTTTAAATCAGTGATTAAAGTTTCTGTTAGAAGAATTATTTTAGAAATTGATATAGAATTTATCAAAACTTCTTTTATTACATTTGCAGGATCTATTATTTTTTCTTTCATGAAATCTTTAATTTTTTCATCTATTGCATCAAAACCAAAGTCACCTTTTTTTTCTAATATTTCCTCTACTATAGAACTGCTTTCATATCCTGCATTTTCAATTATTTGTTTAATTGGTGCAAATAGTGCTTTTTGAAGGATATTTTTTGCAATTTTTTCTTCTTTTTCAAGTTTTAAATTATCTAATTTTTTAGATAGTTTTAATAAAAATGCTCCACCACCAATTACAATACCATCTTTTAAAGCTGATTTAGTTGCATTTAAACTATTTTCAAAAAATCTTTTTTTCTCTTTTAATTCAGCTTCTGTATAAGCTCCAACTTTTATCTTTGCTATATTTGAAAATAATTGTGCTTTTCTTTTTTTAGCTCTTTTTGTATCTACTTCATCATTTGTGCTTTTAGATAAAGTATCTAAAAGTGCAACTCTATTTTTAATCTCTTTTTTATCACCATATCCATTTATAAAAATTGTATTTTCTTTAGATATTATAATTTTTTCACAGGATCCTAAGTCATTAATAGAAGCATCTTTTAATAAAAGTCCTTTTTCTTCAGAAATAAAAGTAGATTTAGTTAGTATTGCTAGATCTTCTAGCATTTCTCTTCTCTCTTCTCCAAAAGCAGGGGTTTTTATAGCACAAACTTTTAAATGCCCTTTTAGTTTATTAATAACTAAAGTAGATAGAACTTCAGGTTCTAAATCATCAGCTATGATTAATAGATTTTTATTTATTGGAGATACATTTTGTAAAATAGATAAAAGATCATGTACTGACGATATTTTTTTATCTGTTATTAAAATATATGGATTATCTAGCTCTGCTATCATTTTATCTGTATTAGTACAAAAATAGGGACTTAAATATCCTCTTTGAATTTCAAACCCCTTTATAATTTCTATGTTAGTAATATTAGAGCTGTTTTCTTCTATTGTAATTATTCCATCTTTTCCAACTTTTTTTATGGCATCTTTTATACAAATGCCTATCTCTTCATTAGATGAAGCTGCTATGGTAGCTACATTTTGTATCTCATTATCAGTTGTAATTGATTTTTTTGAAGTATCTATTTCTTTTAAAATGAAATCTAAAGATTTTTCAAGGCCTTTTTTTATGTTTATTGGATTAATCCCAGAAGTTATGTTTTTTATTGATTCTTGCAGAATTGATTGAAGCAATACTAAAGAAGTTGTAATCCCGTCTCCTGCTTTTTCTTTTACTTTTCTAGCTAAATCTATTGCAAGAGATGCTCCCATATTCTCAAAAGAATCTTTTAGGTTTAAATCTTCTACAATTATGCTTGAGTCATTTGTGATTTTGGGATAAGAAACTAAAGATTCTATTGCTACATTTCTTCCTTTTGGTCCAAGTGTTACTTTTGATACATTTACAATTTCATCTATTCCTTTTTTTAATTTTTCTCTAGCTTCACTATTGAAAATTATATCTTTTGGGTTTGAAGACATTTATCCTCTCCTATTTTTTATATATTTTTTGAAAAACTTGTTCTTTTAATATTTGATATATCCCTAAAAATGTAAGATCAGGTTCAAAATAATCAACTACTATTTTTAAATCTTTTTCAAGTTCATTTTTTAAATTTAAAAAATCTTCTTCAGCATCACTATACCCAGCAAGTGAACCAGTTGCTATTACATTTATCTCAGAATGCGAAAATCTAAGTGAAATTAACTCTTCTACTATTTTTTCAATTGTTCCAACAAGACCGTAGTAAATTCCGCTTTGTATGTTTTCATTAATAGACCTAGAAAGACAACTTTTAGGCTTTTCTAGTTTTATCATTGGAAGTTTATCTGTAAATGCGTTTAATGCCTTAGCTGATAGCATCATAGAAGGACAAATAACTCCACCTAAAAAAATCTTTTCTTTTGTTATTACATCTATTGTCAACGCAGTTTCCATGTCAATTACAATATTATCAGTATAAGGGTGAGAAAACAAAGCTCCATAAGCATTTGCTATTCTTCCCATTCCTATCTCTTTTGGATTTTCAACATCTAGCTTTATTGATAAATTATTTGGATCTATTACATGAGTGTCAATACTCAAGTCCATAAGTGCATCTTTTATAATCTTTGCAACATTTTCATTATTAGAGCATATCAAAGCAGCTTTAATATTTTTTTCAAAAAGCTCTTTTTTTATATTGATTGAAAGATCATCTAAAACCTTAAAATGAAAAGTTGTAGAGATAACATCTAAATAAAATAAAGCTCCTCTTACATAAAAGTTACCAACTCTAATGACCAGATCATATGATTTATCCATAAAGATTCCTTGTATTTATTTAAGATATTAAATTTTAAGATAATTAATCTTTTCTTGGGAGATAAATTTTAAGTTTTAACTTTTTTATATATTTCTTTTTTAGGTCGATTTTTTATTTTAGCTGCAATTTTTATAGCTTCTTTTGTGCTAAGAGAAAAATTTTGTGTGATTAATTTAATCAGTTCATCTATTTCTATGTTATCTATTATTTCACCTTTCTCTATTAAAAAAACAATTTCTCCCTTTACTATTTTTTTTTCAAAGATATTTTTTAGATTGATTGCTATATCGGAAAATCTTTTTTCAAATTTTTTTGTAAGCTCTTTTAAAATACAAATCTTTCTATTCGGATCAAGAGATGAAATTATTTTTAATGTATTAAATGCTCTTTTAGCACTATCAAAAAAAATAGAAGTCCCAGGATAAAATAAAGTTTTTTTTATAAATGATTTTTTTTCACTATCTTTTTTAGGAATAAAGCCTAAGAATTGAAAATTAGTAGAATCAAAACCTGACATTACAAGAGCGTCAATTACACTACAAGGTCCTGGAATAGCAGTATATGGTAAATCTTTTTCAATTAATGTTTTTATAAGATCACTGCCAGGATCTGAAATAAGTGGAGTTCCAGCATCAGAGATTAAGGCTATATCTTTATTTTCTTCTAAATTTTCAATTACTCTTTGCTTTTTTTCTTTTTCTGAAAATTTATGAAATGAAATTAATTTTTTATTAATTTCATATTTATTTAATAGTATTTTACTAACTCTTGTATCTTCACAGAGTATATAGTCACATAACTTTAATATTTCTAAAGCTCTTAGAGTGATGTCTTTTAAATTACCAATAGGTGTAGATATAATATATAACATATAAAATTTTTAGGTGGCACTGAGATTCGAACTCAGGAATGGGAGCTTTGCAGGCTCCTGCCTTACCACTTGGCCATACCACCAATTTAAAATTGATTTGCAAAACAATGTAACAAATCGATTATTAGAAAATCAAGAAAGAAAAAAAAGATAAATAATAATTTAAAAATTTATTATTTATCTTTTTTAGTAGATATTTTTAAGCAGTTGGAGTGGGAGTAGGGGCTGGAGTAGCAGCAGTCTCTATTTTTGAATAACTTACATATACTGCAGTTTTGGCAGCTCTTTTAAGAACCTCATCTTGTGATATTTCAGTTACACGATCATCACTGAGTTCATACCATGTGCCATCTCTTTTTGCATATGTATAGTAGTGACCACTATTTGGAGCGGAACCTGTATGAGATATTATGGATGTTAATTCATAGGAAGCTGTAGGATATTTAGAAGTTGACTCTTTATCTTTTGATAATTCCATATCTTCTAATTTAGGAGCGATTGTCATTTCACTATCATCCCTTGTTGTTTTAGATTTAGCGTCATGAGTAAATCTGTGTATTTCAAAATCTAAATTATCAGGGGATTGACTAAAGAAATACTTTTGTGAGCTAATTGTAGCCTCTCCTATGCCTTCTATGTTTTCGGTGTCTGATTCAGGTGGAGTTCCATCGTAAATTTTTTGAATCTCTTCTTTATCAAGTTTCTTAGTTATTGATGGCTTTAGGCTTAGATAAGATGGATTTCCAGCTGATATTTCTGTTTGAGATTGTTTGCCTTCTTCAGGGGTTATTGATTCCCATTTTGTCACAGTGGTTATTTTCGTTTCATTTTCTTTTAATTGTCTCAAATAACTAATTACTTGTGTTGCATCAGCTTGATTCTCATCTGTAATTATACCATTTGTCATTGCTGTTTTTAAAGCTATTCGTATGTCTTGAGCATATTTAGCATCAATTGCATCTTTTTTACACTCATCATATGCTTTAATAAATGCATGTATAGCATCAAAAAGTTTTTTATTAGCTTCTTGTTTGTCTGATGATGAATCTAACTTATCTTTATTTTCAGGATTTGAGTAAAAAGCTTTTAATTTTGGATCAGCTATCAATGCTTGCATTGAAGAAATTATAAAGCAGTTATTCTTAATATTTTGTGATCCTTTCACTTTACATAGAACAGGTGTTTTAAATGGATGATTTTTTGATAAATTATAAAGAGGTAATAATGCTTGAAATAAATTTGCATCAGATTTTTCTAAGGCAGAGTCAATTTTACCTGTATGTATAATTTGTTCCCCGGATTTATCAGTATATTTTATCTGTGCTTCTTTACTTAAGTCAAATTCTTGTTGGTCATTTAATTTGAAAGTTAATGTAACAACGCTTATATCGTTAGTTTCTTTAATACCTTTAGCTTTTAATAATGCTTCAATTTGTTTTTTCCAACTTTCCTTTTCTTTATCTGACATGGTTATATATTTTTTTTTGCCCTTAACTGTAATAAATTTCTTTAAATAAAATGTTTTTCCAAAAATTTTAACTTCATTTTCTTTTGGTGTTGTAGCGCCTGCTGGTGATATTGAGGGTGCTGCTGCTGCCGCGGGTGTTGATTGGGGGATAAAACTAGTTTGTCCAGTTGGCTTATATATATTTAAAAGTTCAATAACAAGTGAATCATCATCTAATCCTGTTTGAGGATGATCAGAAGAGAAACTTAAAATTCGTTGAGCTAAATTGTCAATATTGTGAGAAGGATTTGTTTTATCATCTGAAGGTGTTGTTTGAGCTTTTTGAAATAGCATTTTTACTGCTTTTAGTTTTGCTCTATCTGCTTTTGGAACAGATTTTTCATCAACAGCTAAAATACGAACTGCAGTAGCTTTTATACGCTCAATCCTTTCTTTATCAGTGCCTTGATTATAAATATCATTTAATTTTTCAACTGTTTGTGTTTCAGCAGGGGTATGTAATAATTCTGTAGGGGAAACTCCAACAGCGCTTACTGCTAGGGATTTTACTGCAGTCCAAATAAAACTCATAAATACTTACCTTTTTATTATTAATAAAATTATTATAAATATAACTTAATTATAATGTAATTTTGATTAGATATCAATTTAATTATCAAAGAGTTTTTATATAAATAATTTAATTTAAATAAATGTATTAAGTATTTTTAAATGAAGGTTTTTTTTAATTTTTATTATTTTATTAATTTATTTATTGAAGTTATACTCAACATAAAAAAGTATTTGAAAATGAAAGACTTATATAACACCTTAATAAATTTACAAGCCACTGATTATCAAGTTGATAGTAGGTTAATTAAAAAAAACTCTCTTTTTTTTGCCATTAAAGGTGAAAAAGTAGATGGACATAGTTTTTTAAAAGAAATTATTTCAAAAAAAGCTCTTGGAATTGTTATTTCTAAAAACTATAATTTAGATATTTCATATCCTTCTGATTTTAACATATTTAGAGTAGACAATGTTTTAGAGGTTTTGCAAGGGCTTGCAGCTCACGTGCTTAAAGAATATAAAACTAAAAATATAGGAATTACCGGATCTTTTGGCAAAACTATAACTAAAGAATTTTTATATACTTTGATGGGTAATTTAAAAGTTTCTAAAACATATAAAAATTATAACTCCCAAATTGGCTTTCCTATCTCTATTTTAAATATAGATAAAAATAAAGATTATCTAATTTTAGAAATGGCCATGGATAAAAAAAATGAGATTAAGAAATTAGTAGATATAGCCCTTTTAGATGTAGTGTTAATTACAAGTATTACAAATTACAATCAGCAAGATTTTAAAAGTAGTACAGAAGTTGCTGAAGCTAAGTCAGAAATTTTTAATGGTAATAGTATAAATATCATAAATCATGCACTTTTAAAATATGATATTTTAAAAAACAAAAAGGATTTTACATATTCGATTTATAATGAAAAAGCTGATTTTTATTTTGATATAAAAAAGGGTATTTTAAGAGATTTTGAAAATAATAGAGTTAGTATAAATTTTCCATTTCAAGAAACGCATTTAATCGAAAATGCTATCGCTTCAATTAGTATTTTAAAAATACTTAAAATTGATTACTCAATTTTTTTAGAAAATATAAAAAACTTAAAAACAAATAATATGAGATTTGAAAAAGTAATATTAAATGATATTACTTTTATAAAAGATTGCTACAATGCAGGTGTTGATACAATGATCAAAGCAATTGAAAATATGAATACTAAAAACAGGAAAATTTCTGTTTTAGGAGCTATGTGTGATTTTAAAGAAAATTCAAAAAAAATGCATGAAATAGTAGCTGAGGTTGCATTAAAAAATGTAGATGTAGCTCTTTTTTTAGGAGAAGAGTGGAAACATATTAAAAATATAAAAGTTTTTGATGATCATAAAAGTATAGCAAATCATTTGAAAGAAATTTTAAATAAAGAAGATATGGTTTTAGTAAAAGGATCTAGATTTTTTGAAATGGAGAAAATTTTTGATTTTATTTGAGACTTTTTTAAACTCCCATTATGATATTAATTTAAGGAGTTATTATGTTCATCAAT
>JAAKFI010000013.1 GCA_011065125.1 Candidatus Anoxychlamydiales bacterium
GATTAGAAAACAAAGACTTAAAAATAGATAAAAAACCAAACATTTTTATATTTATATGTGAGGCTTTTAGAAAAGATCATATAACAGACGAGCTTACTCCTAATTTAGAAAAATTTAAGAAAAAGAATTATTTTATAAACAATTCTTATTCCTCTGCAAATGCGACTCAACATTCTTGGTTTTCTATATTTCATAGTAATAATTCTATTTCTTATTCAGGGAATTTCAATGATTATAAAAAAGGTAGCATACCATTAAATATACTAAAAAAAATGGGATATAAGATTAATATATATGCTTCTTGCGAAACTAAATTTTATCATATGGATGAAGTGCTTTTTGGGAAAGATCACTTTTTAATAGATAAGTTTAATAATTTATTTCACACTTCGAAAATTGCAGCTATTAGAGATAAAAATACAGTAAGTTTACTTAGCAAAGATCTAGCAAAAAAAGAGTTTAATAATTCGAATATTTTTATTATTTTTTTAGATTCTACTCATAGCGAATATAGTTGGGGAAAAGAATATAAAGCAAAACATTTTCCAGTAGTTGATACAATCAATTATCTCTCTTTATCCTTCAATAAATCTAATCTTTACAAACTACAAAATAGATACAAAAATGCAGTAGGTTATATTGATCATTTATTTAATGAAGCAATTAATTCTATGGAAAAAAATAATCTTTTAAAAGATTCTATAATTGTATTCACATCAGATCATGGAGAAGAGTTTTACGAAGAAAAATCTATTTTTCATGGTTCTCAATTAAATGAATATCAGCTATCAGTCCCTATTATATATAAATTAAATTCAGATAAAAAACTAAATGCAAATATTTCTTCTCATATAGATATTTTTCCAACTATCTTAGATACTTTGAGCAATAAAGAAACTTTTGATGATTTATTTGATGGTAAATCAATTTTTTCAAAACATAGGAAAAACTATGTTATTTCAGCAAATCAAAATGGCTCTTACACTCCAAATGAAATAATCTTTCATTTCGATGATCTGAAAATGAAAGGCAAAATCACATCTCAAAAAAACAAATGTATATTTGAATTAAATGACTTTGAAAGTTATTCAAGGGATAAGTTTATTAATTATCTAAATCTTTGACATACTCCCACGACTAAAGTCGAGGGATTCTGGTTTTAAGCGGGAATTGCTCTAGAATTTCGAGTCTTATTTTCCCTATTCCACAAGACAATGCCCTGTCTTTTTATGTTTCTAGCAGCGTTTTTATCTCTCATTATTGTTTTTTTGCAATGAGGACAAATCCATGTCCTATCTTTCAAAGTTAAATCTGCATTTATGTTGTTGCAGTGATAACAAGTTTTAGATGATGGATAAAAACGATCAATATAGATTATTTTTGATCCCTTCTTTTCTTGATAATATTCTAATATTTTTAGAAAATTTGAAAATGAAAGATCAGATATTTTTCTGCCATAGAGCTTTTGTAAAGCTTTAATATCTAAATTTTCAAAAAAAAGATGGACATACTTTTCACTTAAATCTTTTGCAAGTTTAAAATGAAAGTCTTTTCTTTGATTGAAGATTTTTTTGTGTACTCTAAAAAGATTCATTAGAGCTTTCTTTCTATTAGAAGAACCTCTTTTCTTTCTAGAAAAACTTTGATTTAACTTTTTTATCTTCTTCAAAGTTTTTTTAAAAAAAAGAGGAGACTTAATATCTTCTTCATCTTCTGATGAAGTTAAAAAAGTCTTTAGCCCAAAATCAAAACCTGCGGTTTTACATGACATAGTTTTGTTTTCTAGCTCTTCTATAACATCAACTGAAAAGAATATATATAAATCTCCTATAGGATCTCTTTTAATTGTTAAAGTTTTTATAACTCCATCTATTTCTTGTGATGCAAAAAAATTATAAATTTTTTGATCAATTAATATTTTATTCTTAGCAATAAGCTTATATCCAGCTTGTTTTAGAGTAAACGATTTGTATCGTTTTTTTTTCTTGAAATTTGGGGGAGAGGTTTTTACTTTATTTTTTAAGTTTTTAAAAAAAAGAAGATATGCCCTATCTATTCGATCTGTTATATCTTGAAGTGCTTGAGATTGAAAATTTTTAAAATCAGGATATCTTTTTTTAGCTTTGGTTAAATGTTTTTGCAATTGATACTTATTTAGATGTTTTTTATATAAACGATAATATCGTTTATGAAGTGAAATACAATAATTATATATTTGAGATCCTATATCTATTTTATTGTGCAAGAATTTATTTTTTTTAGAGGTGTATAATTTAAAGCAAAATGTTTTTCTCATTTTCCTTTTTGGTCCTCAATATATTTTTTTATTGTTGATTCTGAAACAGCTCCAACACTTTCAACATAATATGAGCGAGTCCATAATGAGGGAAGTCTACTTTTTAATGATCTGAAATTAGCTCTTAACAATCTGGAAGTATACCCCTTGAATTGTTGAACAATAAAATGAGGAGCATATATTGGAGGCGCTTTAACAAAAATATGTATATGGTCAGGCATTACTTCCATTTGCTCAATTATGACATTTATACTCTTAGCTTTATCAAGCATTGTTTTTTTGAAAAAAACTTCTATCTCATTTAAAAGTACTTTTCTTCTATACTTAATTCACCAAATCAAGTGATAGCCTAAGTTGTATTTTGCTGTTTTACTTGAGCGCCATCTGTTTTTCATAGGAAAAATTTTATATAAATATTAGTTATATAACAAGAAAATATTATAAAAATTATTTCAGCTTTCATCCCACCACTAAAGTAGTGGGCTTTCCCTCTGTTTTATCGTAATTTTATTGATTTCTTCTAAATTTGAAACTGCGTTTTCAAGCTCTTCTAAATCCTTTAGGTAAAGTTGATTCATAGCGGTTATAGATTCGCTTATATTATCCAACTTTTTTTTATGGGATATATTTAGACATTCAATAGATTTATATTCATTTTTATCAAAAAAAATAGCATCAATCTTTGTTTTTTCTTTTTCATAAATGCAATTTTGTTTTTCTTTTTTTAGATCTACTTCAAGTGATTGAATTTTAAGTTTATCAATAGTTACTGTTTTTTGTAATTTTTTAACTTTTTCTTCTAGATATTTTTGAGGATTTGCTTGTTGTTTTATTTTGTCACTATGCCAAATAAAATAAATTGCAGTGATAACTACTATCAATTTAATTATATGAAATTTTTTTTTTCTAAATATTTTTTTAATTTTTTCTATCAAAATTAACCATAAGTTAAATTTTTAATTAAAATTAAAACATGTTTTTTTATAAAAATCAATTAAACTAATTTTTTACTTTATTTGATAAATTAAATTATTTTTTTATCTATGAAAAAAAATAAAAACCTCTTATAATCTTTGAAAACCTGGAGGCAGGTACTTTGAACATTAAATTGACGAGAATTATTTAATGGAAAAAGATCAAGGTTTTTCTAAACTTAGATCTTTTTTTTGGCCAATACATAGGGTCGAACTTAAAAAATTTGTTCCTATGGCGATTCTCTTCTTTTTTATTTCTTTTAACTATCACATACTTAAAATACTAAAAGATACTTTAATAATTACAGCGCCTAATTCTGGAGCTGAAGTAATTCCTTTTCTAAAAGTCTGGGCTATTTTGCCCTCTGCTATTGGTTTAACATATTTATTTACAAAGCTATCTAGAAGATTTAATCGGGAAAATATTTTTTATGTAATGATATCTATTTTTTTAATATTTTTTACTTTTTTTATATTTGTTTTATATCCACATAATAATTTTTTTAATTTAAATAAAACCGCTGATTTTCTATCAGGTGTTCTACCTAAGGGATTTAAAGGACTGATTTTAATAATTAGATATTGGCCCTTTGCAATTTTTTATATAATGGCAGAAGCCTGGTCAACTATAATGTTATCACTTCTTTTATGGATGTTTGTTGTAGATGTATTATCTGTATCAGAAGCTAAAAGAAGCTACTTTTTTTTTGGAGTAGCAAGAAACTCAGCTGGAATATTAGCAGGAATATTAGGACATTCTTTAGCAACTAGATCTGCTTTAAATTTTTCTAATAGTTCTTTATTTAGTTTTTTTGGATTCAACAGCAGTTGGGATCAAGCAATGGCTGTTTTTATAATAATAATTATTTTATGTGGCCTTTGCATTATTTTTTTATATAGATATTTACATATAAATCTTTTCCCAACTAGATATTTAATGGGATCTGATGCATCTAACAAAGGAAAACAAAAAATTACTTTAAAAGAATGTATCTCTTTTGCAATGAAATCCAAATATGTTCTTTATATTGCAATAATTGTTTTATCCTATAATGTAGTAATTAATTTAACTGAAGTACTTTGGAAATCTCAGGTTCATGAGCTTTTTCCAAGCGCACTTGAATTTACAAAATTTTCATCTAAAATCACTTATTTAATTGGAATTATAGCTGTAATTTCCTCTTTTGTTATATCTTCAAATGTAGTTAGAAAACTAGGTTGGAGAATAGCTGCAATACTCACTCCTTTAACATTAATTTTTACTGGATTTGGATTTTTTTATTGTATATTTGTAAAAAAAGCATCTATAGCTAACGCAACTTTTAATATTTTAGGATTTTCTCCACTTGTATTAGCTGTCTTTTTTGGAGCGCTGCAAAACATTTTAGCAAGAGCTTTAAAATATACAATATTTGATGATACAAAAGAAATGGCATTTATCCCACTTTCTGCTGAAGATAAATTAAAAGGAAAATCAGCAATTGATGGGATAGGATCAAGACTTGGAAAATCAGGTTCTTCTCTAATCATACAAATGCTTTTAATGACCTTTTCATCACCAATGGGAGCATCACCATTTATATTTATAGTATTTGCCTTGATTATGCCTGTTTGGATAGTATCTATTAACAGACTATCTAAAAAATTCGAAGTAGCTCAAAGATCTATTGCAAGTTAATTATAAAAACTTCTCTTCACTCATCTTTTTTAATAGCTTATATTTCTCTTCTCTTTGCTTATGCATTTTATCAAAAAGTTCTTTTGCGAGTTTTGGATTCTTTTTTTGCAAAACAGAGAATCTTCTTTGAGTAAGTAAAAAATCTTCTATATTCATTGAAGGTTCTTTACTATCTAAAACAAATGGATTTTTATCTTCTAATTTAAGTCTTGGATCATATCTATAATTAAACCAATAGCCACTATCTACTGCTTGTTTTTGCTGCTCTTGTGCTGCTGCTAGACCTTTCTTTAAGCCATGGCCAATACATGATGAAAAAGCAATTATAAGGGATGGTCCCCTGTAGCTTTCCGCTTCTTTTAAAGCTCTTGCTAATTGATTCTTATCAGCTCCCATACAAACAGATGCAACGTACACATTTCCATAAGTCATAGCAAGAAGTGCTAAATCTTTTTTAATAGTTTTTTTACCACCTGAAGCAAATTTAGCAACAGCACCTATTGGCGTTGCTTTAGAAGTTTGACCTCCAGTATTAGAATAAAGTTCTGTATCTAAAACTAAAATATTTACATCCCTGTTCATTGCAAGCACATGATCTAAACCACCATATCCGATATCATAAGCCCAACCATCACCTCCAATTAACCAAGTTGATGATTTAGTAAAAACATCTAAAGATTTTTTAATTTCATCTATCAGATTTGAAGGTTTTTCTTTTTCTAATAACTGAATAATTTTAGGTGTAATGTTTTGATTGATCTCACCATCTTCAAATGAATCAACCCATTTTTTAAATTCTTCTTTTAATTCATTTGAAATATTTTCATTAATAGTAAGTGTAACTAACTCTTTTAATTTTTCTCTTCTATGATTCTCTCCTAGATAAATACCAAAGCCAAACTCTGCATTATCTTCAAAAAGAGAGTTAGCCCAAGCAGGACCATATCCTTTTTTAGTTGTAGTATATGGAAAAGATGGAGCTGATCCTCCGTAAATAGAAGTACACCCTGTTGCATTTGCTATTATCATTCTTTCTCCAAACATTTGAGTTACAAGTTTTATATATGGCGTTTCACCACAACCAGCGCATGCACCAGAAAATTCAATTAATGGAGTTTTAAATTGCGATCCTTTTAGAGTAAATTTACTCATTGAGGAATCTCTTTGATCTAAACTTACTAAGTAATCCCAAACTTTAGCATTTTTTTGATATACATTTTCAAAAATAGTCATTTTTAAAGCTTTTCCTTTAGCTGGGCAAACATTAACGCAATTTGTACATCCAGTACAATCATATGGGCTAATGGCAATACAAAAAAAGTACTCTTTATCTTTTCCAATAGCTTGAATAACTTCTAACCCTTCCGGCGCATTATCAACTTCTTCTTTTGTAAGTAAAAAAGATCTTATGCAAGCATGGGGACAAACAAAAGCGCATTGATTACATTGAATACATTTTTCTTTTATCCAAGATGACACATATTTAGAAAGACCTCTTTTTTCATATTTTGCAGTTCCGAGTGGAAAAATTCCTCCTGGTTTAAAAGCGCTAACAGGCAAAATATCACCTTCTTGAGCATTTAAAATATCCGCAATTTTTTTTACAAATTCTGGCTTATTCATATCTACTTCAATTTCTTCATCTTCTAAATCTTTCCAAGAAGTTGGATATTTAATTTCTTTTAAATTATCCAGCGCTTTATCTACTGCTGAAATATTTTTATTTACTACATCCTCGCCTTTATCTTCATATGTTTTTTTAATAGCTTCTTTTAATAATTCTTTTGCTTTTTCAATATCTAAAATATTTATTAATTTAAAAAACACTGTTTGCATTATGATATTTATATGTGGATAGACGCCTATTTCTTCTGCTAATTTTGTAGCATCAATATTGAAAAATTTAACATTATTTTTAGCAATTTTTCTCTTCATTGCATTTGGAAGTTTTTTCTCCATCTCTTCTAAAGAATAAGGAGAATTTAATACAAAGATTCCATTTTCTTTAATATTTTTAACTAAATCATATTTTTTTAAATATGCGATAGTATGACATGCGATATAATCTGCTTGTTCTATTAAGTATCTAGATTTTATTATATCCGATGAAAATCTTAAAAAACTCATTGTTAAACCAGATGTTTTTTTAGAATCATATGCAAAGTAACCTTGAACATGTCTATTGGTATTATCTCCTATAATTTTTATAGCTTCTTTATTAGCGCCCACTGTTCCATCACCACCAATACCCCAAAACATACAATCTTTTTCATCTTTTCTTGAAAAAGAAATATTTTCTTTTACATCTAAAGATGTATGAGTAATATCATCATTTATACCAATAGTGAAATGATTCTTAGGATTCTCTAAAGCTAAATTGTCATAAATTGCTTTTACCATAGACGGTGTGAATTCTTTAGAACCAAGTCCATATCTGCCACCTACAATTACTCTTTGATCTTTTGCTTCCATAAATGAAGAGCAAACATCTAAATATAGAGGCTCTCCGAGTGATCCTGATTCTTTTGTTCTATCTAAAACAGCTATTTTTTTAGCTGTTTTAGGAACAGTATCTAAAAAGTGTTTTAAAGAAAAAGGTCTATATAATCTAATTTTTACAAGTCCTACTTTTTCACCTTTAGCATTTAAATAATCAATAGTCTCTTCAATGGTATCTACTGAAGATCCCATAGCTATTATTACTCTAGTTGCATCTTTATCACCGTAGTAATCAAATAAATTATATTTTCTATTTGTTATCTCAAATACCTTCTGCATATTTTTTTCAACAATACTTGGAAGATCCAAATAGAATTTATTCACCGCTTCCATCTCTTGAAAATAAATATCTGGATTTTGTGCTGTTCCTTTTACATATGGATGCGATGGATTTAATGCTCTTTTTCTAAATTCATCTATTTTATTAAAATCTACAATCTTTTTTATATCTTCGTAATCTATAACTTCTACTTTTTGAATTTCATGAGAAGTTCTAAACCCATCAAAAAAATGCATAAAAGGAAGCGATGAATCAATTGCTGATAAATGAGATACTAATGCTAAATCCATAGCCTCTTGCACAGATGTTGAGCATAGCATTGCAAAACCACTAGCTCTTGTAGCCATAACATCTTGATGATCTCCAAAAATGGACAGCGCCTCACCTGCTAATGATCTTGCAGCTACATGCATAACACAAGGAAGTAATTCCCCTGCCATTTTATACATATTTGGAATCATTAATAAAAGACCTTGAGATGAGGTAAAGGTAGAAGCTAGAGCCCCTGAAGACAAAATGCCATGAACTGCTCCAGCTGCTCCAGCCTCTGATTGCATTTCTATAACATCCACAACGGATCCAAGTAAGTTTTTTTTCTCTTTAGATGCTAAATCATCTACGATTTCTGCCATTGTACTAGAAGGAGTAATTGGGTAAATTGCACAAACTTCAGATAGAGCATATGCTATATGAGCTGCTGCATTATTGCCATCCATTGACTTGAACTTTTTATTCATTAACTTGCCTTATTTTTTTATGCCTACTAATATACAAATGTATAATGTTTTAGAAGAGAGATCAAGTAAAAAAAAATTGAAATTTGAGATTAAAACAATTTTTATATCTATAAAAAGTATTTGCCAATGACTGGACTCGAACCAGCACTTTATTGCTAAAAGCAGATTTTGAATCTACCGCGTCTACCAATTTCGCCACATCGGCAAAATAAGTTATTATATATTAGAAGCTTTTATTTTTATAAGTAAAAACATCCAAATTCTTCAAAAAATTATTACAATGTATATTAAATATTTTAATTGGGAATTATATGTTTTTTTTGTTATAATAACTGTTATATTTAATACAATTAATTAAGTTTATTACAATAATAAGGAGATAATAATGAGTGTTAGATTAGATTATAAAGACAAGTGTACAAGTGAGTTTTGTTCTTTTATTAGCAACCCTAAAAATTTAGCAGCTACTGCAGGAGCAGTTGCTATTGGAGCAACCTTAGGTCCAATAACTGGAATAGCAGCAATAGCTGGCTGGAGTGCATGTTATTATTTAGGGGGCAGAGCTACCCCTGCTAGATCAACAGATCCTAGAATGGAGCAAGTAGTAGAAAGAGCTTTAACAAGTGCTTATCCTGCTGCCGCAGATTCTTCTCCTGCAGTAAGAAGACCGCAAAGTTATAGAGGAGGGGCTGAAGAAGCAGAAGCTTATGAAAGAGCTAGAGGAGCTGGAAGTGCATCTGATGCTCAAGTATCACCACCCCAGACTTATACTGATCCTCAAAGAGCTGCAGTTTTTCAAGATACTTATCAAAGATTATTTCCTACGGTAGATCAAACCAGTTATAAAATGATGAAAAAAAATACATTAGTCATTCCTGGAATAAGAGATTCGCGAATTAGACCCCTTCTTGTAGCTCAAAAACATGACCAAACACATAAAGGTTATTTAGGAAAAATTGAAGTAACAAAAGAAGATTCTTTTGTTGCGGCTAAAGAATTAATTGATAGAGGATACAGTCATACAGCTGTTTTAAATATGGCAAATGATTCTCATGCAGGAGGTAGTGTTTTAAGAGGTTCTGCTGCGCAAGAAGAAGATTTATGTAGAAGATCTACTCTTTTTGGTTCTTTAAATACTCATAAAAATTTAGCTATTAGAGATGGTGAATTTAGAGGTTTACCTTTTAATCGTGATTTAGAAAGATTTCTTAATAGTAAAGGCAAAGAATATAACGTTCCAGTAAATGGATGTGTATTTTCACCAAGCGTTGAAGTATTAAAATCAAGTGCAAATGAAGGATATAGAGACTTACAACGAAGGGAAAGATTTTTTGTAGACGTAATATCTACGGCTGCTTACGATTTAAATCCTGCTCACCATCAAACCTCACCTAAAAAAGGCACTCGCGAATATGGACTATACATAAAAACTACTAAAAATAAGATAAGAGCAACTCTTGAAGCTGCAGTTTTGACAGGACAAGATGCTATAGTTCTATCAGCTCTTGGATGTGGAGCTTTTGCTAATGATCCTAAAGTTATGGCTAGATTATTTAGAGAAGTTATAATTGAAGAAAGATACAATGAAAAAATTAAAATAAAATTCGCTATTTACACAGATCCAATAAATCCAAGAAACTTTGAAGCCTTTCAAAATGAATTTGCTGATTTAAGTTAATTTATATTACGAAAAAGCTCTTTATTTTTTTAAAGAGCTTTTTTATTAATATCTTAAAAATCCCCTATTTGCTTTTTCCCAAGAGTAGATAACTTTTTCATTTTTTTCTCTATTCCATTTTACTTGAATTGAAATATAAGGATAGGGATGTCGATTATCAAAATCCCTTCCTTCATGAGGATTATATAGCTTTATAAATATCTCTTTATTATACCAAGGCTCTGTTGATGTATTTTTTGATTTGTCGTATCTTACAAATTCTATAAAATCTTTTTCTTTATTGTATTTTGGTTTTTCTAAGTAATAGTCTTTTATAATTTCTATAATATCGAGAGTTCTATTTTCATAACCTTGTACATAAAAATCAACTTCAGCTCCAATCATATGTTTTGATATTCTTTCTTCTTTTTTTAGATCTGCGTAAGTATTATGCTTAGGACATCTATGAGCTGATGTTATAACTACTTTCTTTTTTGTTTTTCTTTGAATGAAATTTAATACATCTAAAAGAACAGGATAAACACCTTCTTTTCCATTAATTAATGGAAGGGAGTGTTTAGATCCTCCTTCACAATCTAGATATACTTTAATATCATCTGAATCGAAATCATCTACTCTTTCAGGATTTAAAGAGGATCCTTTGCATCTAAAATATTCTTTTGTGATCTTATTTAAATTTCCAATTTTATTAGTTTCAAACGGATATGGGTTTAATGATCTTTTTACAAAAGTATTACAATCACAATATTTGCTACTTGCTTTTCTTTGTATTTTCTCTAGTTTCAATTTTTTGAGTTCATTTTTTTTATCGATAGAACTATCACAACTGATAAAAAAAACAACAAAAATAATAAAAAGGCTTTTATACATCATAAAAATTTCTTATATTAAAAAAAGTATACATAAAGGAATAAAAATGTCCAAATCACTTTTTGAAGATTTGAAAAATGCTGCTAATAAAGCTCTAACTGCTAAGACAAAAGAAGAGTCAATAAAACAACTTAGATTAGCTTTTTCACTGTTTACTAAAGAGACCTATCGTTTTTCTAAAGTATATCAAAACATGCAACAAAGATTGGATCTAGTAAAAAAAGAGTTAGAAAAAAATCAAAACACCTTAAAAAGAAAAGTTGAAGATTTAAGATCTACTACTACTTATTTAAATAATATCTTAAAAAACAGCTCACAGGGAATTATTTTTATTGATATGGATCAAATAATTACAACCTTCAATAAAGAAGCCATCAATATTTTAGAAATAGAAGAAATAGATATTTTATTTAATAAATATAATGATTTTTTTAAAGATGATTTTTTTGGTTTTTCTATAAAAGATGCTCTTAAATATGAAAGTATAAAAAATTTAAATTATGTAAATTTTAAAAATAAAGAAATTGAAGTTACAACGTCTTTTATAAAAAATACTCCAAAAAATCAAATGGGCATAATTATTATGCTAAAAGACATAACAGAACTTAAAAGATATCAAACAATAGCCTCTAGAAATGAGAGATTAAAAGAATTAGGTCATATGCAAGCAAACATTGCTCATGAAATCAAAAATCCACTTGGTGCCATTCGAGGATATGCTTCATTATTATATAGAGATTTAGAGAGTAATATCAATTTAAGAAATATGTCTGGCTACATTTTAGATGCAAGTAAAGCACTAGAGAGATTAGTTAATAACGTTTTATATTTTTCAAGACCTATTGATATGAATTTTGTTATGGTAGATGTTGTTGAAGTAATTAAATTATTAGTAAAATCAATAAAATTTGATAAAACTTTTTCAAATGATATAAATATTATAACTCATTTTTCTGATAAACAAATTTTACTACCTTTAGATAAAGAGTTTTTTAAATCAGCTATTTTAAATTTAATAATTAATGCAATACAAGCAATGGAAGATAATGGAACCATTACAATTTCAGTTATGAAAAATAATTCTATGTGCAATATTATCCTGCAAGATGAAGGAAAAGGGATAGAAGAAAAAGATTTAGAAAATATAGCTTCTCCCTTTTTCACTACAAAAATGTCTGGAAATGGTCTTGGTCTTAGCGAAGCTTATAAAATTATAAAAGCGCATTTCGGAACTATAGAAGTCAGATCTCTATTAAATAAAGGAAGTACATTTACAATTAATTTACCTCTTAGGAGAGCAAAATGATAAAAAATGCTCTTATTGTAGATGATGAAAAATTAATTAGATATTTTCTAACAGATGTTCTTAAAAGATTAAATATAAAGGTAAAAGAAGCACAAAACGCAACTATCGCTATAGAAAAATTAAAAAATGAAAATTTTGATTTAATTATAACAGATATAAAAATGCCAAATAAAAGTGGTCTTGATGTTTTAAAATATGCTAAAAAAAAAGATCCTTTTGCAATTGTTATAATAATTACAGCTTTTGGATCAATAGATACAGCTATTAATTCTTTGAATTTAGGAGCTTTTAATTATTTATTAAAACCTTTTTCTATAGAAAGTATTGAAACAATAATAAAAAAAGCAAATGAGTATAAAAGAATCCTTTTAGAAAACACTTTTTTAAGAAATGAAATTTCAAATCCAAAAGATTTTGATCTAATTTCAAAATCAAATAATATGCAAAAAATCTTAAAAGACATAGATAAAATAGCAATGTCTAATGCCTCTGTTTTTATAACTGGTGAGTCGGGAACCGGAAAAGAGATGATAGCAAAAGCTATCCATTACAAATCTCTTAGAAGAAATAATCCCTTTGTAAAAATTAATTTAGCATCAATTCCAGAATCTTTATTAGAATCAGAATTATTTGGGCATGAGAAAGGATCATTTACTGGAGCTATAGATACTAAAAAAGGAAGATTTGAAATAGCAGATACAGGCACGATTTTATTAGATGAAATTACTGAAATGCCAATTCACCTGCAAGCTAAACTTCTAAGAGCAATACAAGAAAAAGAAATTGAAAGAGTAGGCTCTACAAAATCTAAAAAAATAAATGTTAGATTTATAGCTACAAGTAATAGAGATATTAATAAAGCGCTTAAAGAAAACAAACTAAGAATTGATCTTTTTTATAGATTAAATGTTCTTCCAATCAATATTCCCTCTTTAAAAGAAAGAAAAGATGATATTTTAATTTTATCTAATTATTTTTTAGATAAGTTTTGCAATGAAAATAACAAATCTAAAAAAACATTTACAAAACAAGCATTAGACATGCTACTTAACTATTCATACCCAGGCAATGTAAGAGAACTTGCTAACATAATAGAAAGAGCTGTGGTACTTAGTGATGAATTTATAATAGATAGCAATCATATCTTATTGAAATCCATTGAAAGTGAAAATGAAACAGATACTTTTATAGGAAAAAAATTAAGTGATGTTGAAAGATTAATTATTTTAAAAACAATACAAATTGAAAATAATAATAAAACCAAAACTGCTAAAAAACTAGGAATTAGTATTAAAACTTTAAGATCAAAATTAAAAGATTATCACAATAATTAATCATTTAAAATTTTCGAAAAGTTAAGTGCTAATTCATATAATTTTATATATTTATTTTCTTCATCTAGTTTTGAAAAAGTATAAAAAGGCTCTATTAAAAAATAGTTATAAGCAATTTCTTCTTCTAAATCTGATAGTGCAAGTATTTTCTCATATTCTTTTTTAGAATTGATTAAAGTTTTTAAAAAGCTAATAGTTTTTTCAAAACTATCCTTAATCTCTTTTTTTATATCTTCTATTTGATCATTTGATATTTCTAATTTTGAATTTTCAATTAATAGATGCACATAAGAAGAAACATCTAAAGAAGCATTTAAATATTTTTCTTCTAAATTATCATAAGAGATATCTAAAAAATCATCTATTTTAAGACCATCTTTTGTAGCATTTAAAAAATTAATATCTTTATGATTTTTTGCTATATTACTAAAACATTCTTTTTCTATTTGCCATTTATAATTTGTGTATATCCTTTCATTATTTTTAGAAATATCTAAAACTTTTTTTTCAAATGGATCCGAGGATACTTTTTTATCTTTAATTAAATTAGATAAATACTCCTTGTTTTCACTATATGCTAAATCTACCCCATCTAAAATAATATTTTTGCATCCTAAGTAAATAGCATATTCTATTGCAATAGAAGTTACTGACAAAGCTTTTTCATCAAGTTCCAAACCAACATATTCTTGGGTTATATTTATTTTTTTTTCTAAATAAGCTTCAAAAAAACCGTTGATGGCAGCTTTTAAATACCCAATAGGCCCGTTTAAAGAGCTAAATATCCCATTATTTACTCTGGTTGAATAAATAACTGGAACATTTACAGGGAAAGCTTCTTTAACCCTTAAAAACTCATCAAAATTAGGATCTATTAATATAGCTAAATGAGGAGTAATATTATTTTTAGAAAGAAGTGTAATAGCAGAACCGCAAGCTATAATTAAAGCTTTATTTTTCAAAGTTTTTAGCTTTTCAATTGAATATTTTAAAGAAGGTCCTGCTCCTACAATTATAGCACTAAACTTATCAAAACTATCCTTTAGATCATTTGCTAAAAAAGAATCTTTTAAAAGATCAATATTTTTAAAAAAGTTCTTAAAATGTTTATATGAATAAATGCTATTATGCATTTGATAGAAAGAAGAGATGTTTTTTTTTATAATCTCATCTTTTAAATCTTCAAATTTTTCAGATTTTTTATCTAAAGTAATTACATCAATTAAATTAGATGGATTTTTATAAATGATTTCATTTAAAGAATTTTCATTAAATAGATAGTGAATAGATATTTGATCATTATTTAAAAAAGATTTAGCTAATTTTTTATATAAGAAAAAATGAAGTTTATCTACATCATCTTCTATGATAATTAACTTTTTATTTTTATCTTTAGAAAGCCACTCTATTATTTTTTTAGGGATTTGATTGGTTATTTTATAAAGATATAAAATATCTATATTTTCTAAATTTAAATTCTCTATTTGAATTGATGGAAACTCATAGTTATTTTTTTTATAGTTTTTATCTATAAAAAAATAAAAAGAAGGAAATTTTTCAGATATGATATTTAGATTTTCAAAAAACAGTTTTTCGCTCATAGCTTAAATTTACTCTCATCAATAGGTTTTTCTCTAATATCAAATAGTTTATTTTCTATTACTTTGTTTCCTTTTAATTTAAATGATCTTTTTATTTTTTTATTTTCATAAAAAAGACTCCCTTTATGCAAAACACCTTCTATATAAAAAAGACAAGTTTTTAAACTTCCATTTTCATAAAAATACTTTTGCTCTTTTTCTAACTTGTCATCTATATATTGTTCGATAGAGTAGAGTTTTTTAGATTTATAGTATTTATAAGATTTACCAAATTTTTTACCCAAATAATAATAACTAATAGAAATTAAATTATTATCCTTATCAAAAAAAGAAGAGGTCCCATGCAAAACATTTTTATAATAGTGCATTTTAGCTTTGATAGAACCTGTGGAATAAAAGATATATTTTAGTTCTACTTTTAAAGAAGATGAAATATTTATATCTAAATTTTCATCTAAGATAATAAGTTTGTCATTTTCAAAAAAATATTTCTCTAACATATGGAATTTAATAAATTTAGATGCTCATTTATAATATTTTTAAAAAATAAAATTTTATTAATTAAAAGAGCAATATTATCATTTTTAATCTCTTTTTTAAAGATATTAACCCATATCTGCCAAATAGGGTCTAATAAATATATATATATTATTTCTCTACTTAGTCTTATTAAATTAAAATCTACAATATTTTTTTCGATC
The DNA here is from genome assembly GCA_011065125.1 of Candidatus Anoxychlamydiales bacterium. Taxonomy (GTDB): domain Bacteria; phylum Chlamydiota; class Chlamydiia; order Chlamydiales; family SM23-39; genus JAAKFI01. The sequence continues at coordinate 15,955 of JAAKFI010000013.1, forward strand.
TCCTGTAAATATTCATCTAGTATTTTGTTAGAATTAATAAGACTTTTATAAATAGATTGCATAATTTTATTTAATTTATTTCGATCTAATTCTATTTCTTGAGTATTTTGAATATTTTTTTCTATTAATGCATTTAAGTTTGGGTTTGGTTTTAATTTTTTTAAAACTTCTTTTAAATTTATATTTTCAATATTTTTAAACCCAACTCCTCCCTCAGTAGAATTAATAACTAAAATATCTTTATTATTTTTTTTAAATTCTTCAATCCAAAGTTTTGCTTCTATCCAATCATTTTGGATAAAAACTTCATTATTATTAATATCTAAAGTTTTTTCTTTTTTAATTTTAAACGCTTCTTCTTCAACATCTTTAATATATTTTTTATCTGTATATGATAGATCCATGCCAATTAAAATAATCGGATTACAAGAAAGTGTTTTTGCAATATTTATTAAAAAAGTACTAACAGTCCAACCACCATTAAATGACTCTTGCAAAACATCTAATTTTTCATATATAAATCTCTCAAGTGGGTAAGCATTGAAATCAGAGACTAATACTTTATTACTTTTAATAAGTTTGAAATTCTCATAATTCATATTGTTCTGATAGAAAAATAAAGAGCCTTGATTTTTTATTTTTTTAAATTTTTCACTTGAAAAAGTTTTATCAATGCTAGCAGATATATGCGGTTTTATTTTTACGTTTGATAGAGCGTTTAAGCTAGAGCCTCCAGCTAAAATCAGTGCTTTATCTTCTAAACTTTTTAAAAGATCAATATTTTTTTCTAAAGAAGGACCAGCTCCTACTATTATTGCTGGAGTATCTTGAAATTTATTTTCAAAGTTTTTTAAAAGTCTTATTTTTTTTGTATTTTTTAAATTATAATATATATTTTCAAAAGCTTTAATTCCAAAGTCTGCATATAAGGATGATGTCAAACAAGCTCCTCTATGCAAATTTAATAAAGTGTCTTTTATTTTATTAAAATTTAATGACTTAGAAGATGAAAAAACTTTAATATTTAAAAAAATATTTTCCATTGCAATTTTTTTTAAATCTTTTTCCAAATCTTTTATAAAAACTATTTTTATATCTTCTTTTTTTAAATAGTCTTCTAATACAATCGATAAGTTATCTATATTTTTTTTATCTTCTTCTAAAAAAACAAGTTCTATATCTTCATTTTCAAAATATTTTTTATAAGATATTAGGTCATGTTTTTTAGTATTATAAAAAAAATAGGTATCTTTCATAAAATAGCCTTTATTAATTCATTGTACTTTGGTAAATAGTTTATTTTCTTAAGCTCTTCTCTTGATTTATCATAAAAATAAGTAAAAATATTATTTTTATCTGCAACAGCTACAAAATAAGCATTAATATGATAGTTATAACCAAGGGCTTGTTCTATTGCACTTTTTGTGAGTGATGCCTTGCATTCTACTAAAAGAAGAGGATATATATTATATGCTGGATGAATATTTTTCCCAAATACTAAGATATCTGCTCTTCTTTTTGAAAGCTCTTGAAAGTTTATATAATTTAAACTTTTAAGATCTTTTTCAACGGCTATAAAGCTTTTAGGATAGTTCAAAGCAAGCATATGCTTTATTAGCTTTTGTCTTACGATTTCTTCTGGGCTAGCTTTTACAAATGCATTTCTAATAGGATCAAAAACTAAATCATTTCTCAATTTCAACAATACCTAAATGGTCTTCATCTCTTTTATATATTACTTTCAGTTTTTGATCTTCTTCTTCTTTATAAATCAAAAAATGATCCCCTGAAAGTTCTAACTTCATAATAGCTTCATCTTGAGTTAACATTTTTAAAGGAAGAGTCTCTTTTGCTACAACTTCAGGAATCTTATATTTTTTAAGCTCTTCTTCTAAATTAGCTTTTTCAATTTCATCGTTTATATCTTCTAGTTCATCTATTGGTTTTAAAACATGCACTCTCATATCAATAGAGCTTACATCTTTAGCTTTATGATCTTGAAGTTTACTTTTATATTTTCTAATTAATTTTGTAAGCTTTTGAAAAGCTCCATCAATTGCTGCATAAAGATCTACAGTAGTAGCATGCACTTGGATTCTAAAATGTAAAAATTTCATTACAATAGATGCAGTATGAGCTAGTTTTTGTACTTCTAGCATAACAACTACTTCTAAAATATTATTTGTAAATTTTTCAATTTTAGATAATTTTTCAACAACGTGCGTTTTAATAGCATCTGTAATTGTTAAATTTTTACCTGTAATATCTAGAGTATATCCTTCATTTTCAAACTTACTTTTATCAACCATATTTTACTCCTTTAATTTTTAATATTATCACTATGCAACTTACTTTATCTTCTCACAAGAAAAAAATAAATCTTTTTAAAAATTCAAAATTTTCTATTATGGTATAATAAAACATTATTTTTTAAAACTATTAGCAAAAGATTGAAGCTTATGGAAATTGAAAACATTAATAAAAAAAACAAAGAAATTTTAAGTTATGACTTCTTTGGAAAACATTTACTTGCAAATTACATAGATTGTTCTTTTGAGGCTTTAATTGATTTTAAAAAATTAGAAGAAGTTATAAAAAAAGGATGTATAGCCGCTAAAGCTACAGTATTAGATTATAAATCTCAAATATTTCAGCCAAATAATGGATTTTCAATGATAGTTCTTTTATCAGAAAGCCATGCCTCTATTCATACCTATCCAGAACATAAATCATGTTTTATTGATTTTTTTACATGTGGAACTACATGTCAGCCTCAAAATTTTAATGATATTCTTCAAAATTTTTTAAAACCTAAAGTCATTAAACAAAAGATTTTCTTAAGAGAAAATCAGATCGAAGAAGAACATTTTCAAAGAAAGTAATAAAAGAAAAACAGCAAACATAATTCTTAAAAGCTTATTTGAAATTATATTTGCAAGTCTCGCACCTACATTCGCAAAAACATACGAAAAAATAGATGTTATTAAAAAAGCTGGGATATAAATATATCCTAAAAAATCTTTTTGAGACTGCATTTGAGATCCTAAAATAATATATGAAACAGTTCCAACAATAGAAATTATTAAAGTAAAGCTACTAGAAGTACCAGCTGCTTTTCTCATCGGATACCCAAAATATGAGAGCATAGGAACGCTAAGTGAACCTCCTCCTATTCCTAAAAGACCTGATTTTAGTCCTATAATCGATCCAAAAAAAGATAGAATTTTTAAACTTGGATAAATTACTTTTTTTCTTTTTTTTATATTAAATCCAATAAACATCTTTATTGAAATAAGTAAAAGAAAAACAGCAAACAAAATCGTTAAAACTTCAGATTTTAAAAAGTGAGCAAAAATTGTTCCAATTATAGTTCCAAAAATCATAAAAAAAATGATTTTTTTTAAAATTTCAAAAATCACATTTTTATTTTTATAATGAAAATAAAAAGAAGATATAGATGTTAGAACCATAATGCTCAATGATGTAGCAATAGAGTATTTTATTATAAGAGTTTTTTCAAACCCCATATAGTTAAATATTATGCTAAGAAAAGGAACAACAAATACTCCCCCACCTATTCCAAACATTCCAGAAAAAGTTCCAGCAATAATCCCTAAAATAATAAAAAATATGATTTCTATTTCCAAAAAAATCCTTGTTTACTCTTATTTTACTAAAATGATTAATAAAAACAATATTACAAAGTTTTAATAGTTATTCCAATTCTTGCAATTATACTATTTCTTAAATCTTCCGCTGGAACAAAGCCTTTTGTCTTATATCCAAGTTGCAAATAAATAGCTTTGTCTTGTTTGAATTTTTTTTGATAAAAAATAGATGCACTGACTCCATATATTTTTTTACTTAAATCTTTTTCATCATAAAATACGTTTACATCATCAAAAGTAATCTCACTACTTTTATAGTAAATTTTAGGTTGATTAAATAAATCTATTTTAAAGCCAAAGTCATAATTTTTATTGCTTAGTAATTTTGGCATTTCAATACCAATACCAAAATAGCTTTTTAAAAATTTCCCATATCTTAAATAAGCAAATATTGGTCTATTTTTATATGAAAAAAAATGTTCTGAAAAATATTCAATTCCATATGGAGCTAGTCCTAATCTAAAAGAAGGTAAATATTTTAAATTTTTAATTTTTATCATTAAAAGATCAAGTTCCTTTCCAGTGAAAACATAATAGAATTGATCAAAAATACTAAAATAAGTAAAAGGATCTAAAAGATTAATTAGAGCAGATATTTTAAGATCTCTTTTAGATAAATATTTATTATAATAAGTAGTATTTAACCAAAATAAATATGACTCAATATCATGCCCTTCATTTACAAAATAAGGACTATCGTCCATAGAATAAATATATCCTGTTAAATCTTGAAATGATTGAATGTATAAAGTCGATTTTAAAGGATCTATTTTATTAGATTCCATCCACTTCATTTTAATTCTGTTTGCTAAAATTGCATTTGATTCGACCCCTGCTATTGATATTGCAATTTCCTGAAAAGATGTAAAGTTTTCATTGAAATCATATCCTGTAGCGCCGCCCCCATTTCCATAAGGAAAAGGAAGATCAAATCTATACCCAGTAACTTTTGTAAAATGACTAGAAATGTCTCTTATTCTATAACCATGCCCAAAAACTTCATGTTGGATTACAACCTCTAGTCCAGCAAGTGGCTGATATAAAAAAATTAATTTTGCTGCTCTTAAAATAATTGGAAAGATTTTTTTTCCTTTTTTAATATTTAAGAATTTATCGAACCCTTGTTCTAATAGATAATTAGTGGCTAGTATATCTTCAGCGCCAACATACTCAGAAAAATTCTGATCAAAAATTATATTATATTCCTCGTTAGAATATAAAAAAATTATAGAAAAAAAAATGGTTATTAAAAATATAAATTTTTTCATAAGTTAGCAATATAATTTACAAAAAAAAGCTAATTTCAAGCAATTTAATAATTTTTAAAAAATAAATTTAATTAAAAGATTATTTTTGATAGTTTTTCATCTTTTATTTTTTAACGTTAAAAATAGGAGAGTTTTTATGTTAAATATGAATGTATCATCAATACTAAGTACTTATTTTTTTAACCCCGTATGTTCTGCACCATCTTTTTTAAGATGTGAAAAAACAGCTAAAATTGCAGCTGGTACCGTCCTTACACTTGGTTCATTAAATTCGCTAAGAAAAGCTAAATCTTTAAAAACCAAAGCTATTTTTGTAGCATTTAGCGCTATTGGAATTGGATTGGAGCTATCTGATGTTTTAAAAGGTCTACCTTTGTTTCAAAATAACCCAGAGTCTTTTAGTGCAGATAAAGATACGAGTGATTATAATCCATTCGAAGGCTAAAAAAAAACGCACCGATGAGGATTTGAACCTCAAACCCCCTGGTCCGAAGCCAGGTGCTCTATCCAATTGAGCTATCGGTGCAATTTATTAGTTTATATTATAAATATTATATCCCAATAAAAAAATAAACTAAAGATTTTATAAGATCTATTAGAGCTTTCTATAAAATAATAATTTTACAAATTAAATAATTATATTCTATTGTTTTAATTAATAAATATTGTTATCATTTAAGCGATTTAAAAACAAAAATTAATTAAAGGTTTTTTTTATGACTGTCCAATTTTTTAAAGATTTATCTAGTGATGTAATTTCTATAGGTAAAAATCCAGATAGAAATAATTTACATATCAATAATCTTACTAAATCGGTTGCTTTAAGAGCTATTGGATGTGTAAGTGCTATTTGTGCAGTTCCCTTATTAAACAAAACTTTTTTTGCATTAATAACTTTAAATCCAATCTCTTCAACTATATTTTTAACAGCTTCAATTTTTGCTTTAGTAGTAGCTTATGATTTAATTCAAATAGGATGTAATTTAAGAACTTTTTCTTTAAATTCAGCAAAAGCTGAAGATGGGTCTTTAACTGCTGCTGCTGGTCTGCTTTGGGCAGCTGGCAAAGCTAAATATAACGGTGTTCATCCTTTATTACAAAATACTTTTCTTGCTATCCCACAAAAATTTTTAGAAAATTTGGCTGATGAATTATTTTCTAGACAATCTTAAAAAAGTTTGTGACCTATTCATACTAAAAATTCATAAATAGATATTATATCTTTTATTTTTTAATATGTATTTTAAGAATATATATATTTAAGTTTAAAAAAATGATCGAAGAAAAAACGCTTGCTATAACCCTTAAAAGCATCCCTTTTAAAGATAGATCTAAAATCATATCTCTTCTAACTTTAGATTTAGGGATTATTTCTGTTATAGCAAATGTTTCTAGTAAAAAAAATAGTTTAATTGCATTTACAACTCCATTTACAATATCCGAGGTTGTAATTAGAAGAAAAAGAAGTGAATTATATACTTTAAAAGATGTAAAAGTTACAAATTCAAACCTTCATTTAAGAAAAAGCCTATTATATTTAAAAGTAGCATCTAAAATGATAGATGCTATTTTTAAATCCCAATTTCCTAAAAAAAATTCAAAAAATATTTTTTTACTTTTAGGAAAATATTTAGAAAATGTTTCAATTAATCCAGATGCTATTTATTTAAGTTTTTTACTTAAAATACTTCTAAATGATTCTATGATTAGTCCAAAAGAAAAGTGTAATAATTGCAAAAACATAGCAAGCACTATAGATAAAGGCGAAAGCCTTTGTATAAAATGCGCTAGTCATTCTTCTTACATTTTTGATAGTGATGAGTACAAAACATATTTAGTTTTATCTCAAATTAGATCTTTTAAATACTTAAAAGATCTTGAAATAACTGACAAGTTTAGAGAGAGAATATTTTTACTGTTTAAAGAATTAGTTTAATTATCAATCTAGGAAATTAGCTTAAATTTATCTTTAAATAATTCTTTAAAAATTGAATTAAAGTAAAGATTGGATATACAAGAAACATGGTGCCCCATTTTCATTTTAAAAACCTTATCTTTATCTTTTTCATCTATTGCTGATTTTAAAGAAGCTTCTATTAAAACATTGTTATCTAATTTATGATAAAGTAATGCCTTTTTTTCACTAACTTTATTCCAAGCTTTAATTGAATCCATATTCCAACCAAAAAATTTAAGAGCATAGTAGGCAATTTTACCAAATTTATTATCCCCAAATACATGCTTTGCAGCAAGAGGGAGATTTGAAAAAGATCTATCACTTACTAATTTAACATTATGCTTGCTAGATAGCATAGTTGCAGCATATGCCCCTAATGAATGTCCGTAAGCAACAATATCTTCATTTTTTGTTTTTAATACATTTTTTGCATAACCTAAGAGTGCTTCTGCATCTTTTACTAAACCTTCTTGAGAAGCCCATCCTTGAGAAAGAGCGGTTCCTCTTGGATTGAATAAAATTATATTATAATTTGCTTTAGATGCTTGTTTTAATAGCTTTTCATCTAAAGCATGATTATAAGGAAAATGTGGTGAAGAAAGTTTACAATCTGATAATCCTTCATAAAAATATGCTGATCCACCAAAAAAAATAATGGTTCCTTTCGCATTATTTTTTTGAAAAACCATAGAACTTAAATTAATATTATCTGAAGTTTTTATTTTAATTTCTTCAACACTATCAAAAAATTTTAAAAATTTACTTTTAATATTATTAATATAATCAGCTCTTTTAGAATCCTTTCTTAAAAATTTAGCAGTTAATTGGCCTTGAGATATAAAAAGACCTACTAATCTATGCATAGCAAATTGAGTTACTCTATAAAGTCCTAAAGGAAAAAATACTAAAGAAAAAATATTATATGAAATATTTTTAACTTTTTCTATAGTTTTTGAATCAAAATGAATGAGTCCATTATATCTTGAATAATTTAGATCTACTTTTACATTAGATTTAGCTATTGCCATATATGTCCCCTTTTATGCAATTTTGCAAGTATTATAATATATTTTTTGATTTAAAACTATTACAGAAATATCTTAAATAAAATACTTTTAAATGCGAAAGAGGGGACTCGAACCCCTACAGGAAATCCCACTACCACCTCAAGGTAGCGTGTCTACCAATTCCACCACTTCCGCTTAAAATTATTGAGTAACGTCTTCAACCCAAGCATTTATTGAAAAAATAGAATCTTGAGAAACCTCAATTGCTTTATCCCAACGATATTTAGCTCCAACCTTAAATATTTTATCTATTAAATATTTTGCAGCCTCTTCATTCCAAATAACATTTGAATTAGTTACTTCTTTTAATCTTTTATTTAAAGAAGATGCATATACTTCCCCATACATATAAGCGTAGTAATAAACGGGAGCCAGTCCTACGTGATATTTAGAAGCCCAATCGTTTTTATTTTCTCTATTATCTGGTCTTTTAATTTTTTGATGTTTTTCAACTAGATCCCACCAAAGAATATTTAGATTTTGATCAGGGTTTTCATACATATTTTTTTCAAATTCTGTAATTAAAAAAGCGGATCTTGAGAAAATAAGTTGCCTTCTTTTCATCCCTTCTTTCATTTCATTAAGCAGATTTTCATCAGCTACATTTAAAAATTCTTTTAAAAAGCTTGGCTCATATGCCTGTCTACCCATAAACATTGCAATTGCTTCTGTATTTAAAGTATGGGGAACATCTATTAAAACCCAAGGAAGATCTTTATCTATGTAAAGGTAATATAATGCATGTCCAAATTCATGCAAAAGAGTTTCCTGCCATCTAATATTTGGTTTGATGTTATTTAAAGTTCTAACATCCCCTCTTCTATTAATTGCTATACAAAAAGCATGTTGATTTTTATTTTCTCTTTCAAATAGATCACTATCTTTTATAAGTGCATCAATATTAAAACCCATTTTTTCATAATACTTTTTAGATATTTCTAAAATATCTTTATCTTTAAATATATCTTTTAAAGAATCTTCTTCTAAAGGATCCATTTGAGAAAATGGATCTTTAAAAGCCCAAGGGCCTATTTCATCAATTTTAACATTATATTTTTCTGCAAGCTTTTCAAAAACTTTTGTTATCATTTTGTCATATGTATTTTTAGTTTTATTAGATATCTCATCAAAAGTTTTAAAAAGTTTTTCTTTTGAAATTTCTTGAATATCTAAACTCATTTCAAAATAATTTTTATATCCTAAAGTTTTAGCAGCTTTGTTTCTAAGTTTTACAACTTCTATTATGTGAGGTGCTAAAATATCTCCTATTTCTTTAGAAGCAAAGTATGCTTTTTTTCTTTTTTCTACATCTTTTTCATTACTAAGTATTTCTCTAATTTCATTCTCAGAGACCTCTTTTTTATCAATTTTTGCTCTAAAGTTAGCGTATAGTTGAGAAAGTTCGCTTTCTTTATTTGATATTTTTTGAAGCAGATCTTTAGGAAGCATATTTCCTTTAAAAGAATTTATTAGAATTTCTACCTGTCTTTTTACAATTGGATCATCAATTTCATTTTTATTCATATCCTGAAGTATTTGATATAGCTCTTTATTACTAAATAAAATTTTAATTTCTGAATCCAAACTAGCTGCTAAAAAAGCTGCATCTTTTGATCCTGTGGTTTCTAGTAGCCAAAAAGCTTTAGTACTCATCTCTTCTTTTCTTTCAATTTCTTTTAAAAATTCTTGGATTTGTGGTGGAAATTTATTATTTATCATATAATTAGCTCCAAATAACTTAATTTGTAAAATTAGTGTGATTAAAAAGATTATAATTTTTTTCATAAAAACCTACCAGTTAATTGTTAGTCCCCATTTAGGCAATAAATGTAGGTTTAAACCTACATGTTCTAATTACGCTATTGACGCCTTTAAAAAACATAACACTTTAAAAGCTCTATTTTTAACAATCAAGAGAATTTTAAAATGCAATCCTTTCAATAAAGGTGGAGATGATCCAGTATAATAAAAAAAGAAATTTAGCTTTTTTTGAATATTAATAGATGTTATAAACGTATATAAAAAGAATTAAAATTTAAATTTAAATTATGAAAATCACACTATCTTTATTAAAAGAATTTTTAAATACAAATATTTCAGTAAAAGATATTGCAACTCATTTAACCGACGTTGGAATTGAAGTAGATCATATATTAAATGAAAAACCTACTTTTTCAAATGTAGTATCTGCAAAAATAATGGATGTAAAAAAACATCCAAAATCAAAAAAACTAGTAATTGTAAACGTTTTCGATGGCTCTGAAATATACCAAGTAGTTTGCGGAGCAAATAATTGCAGAAAAGATTTAATTACAGCTTATGCAAAAGTAAATTCTTTTATAACAGATGAAAATGGGAATAAAATAAATATAAAGAAAGCAAAACTTCAAGATGTTGAATCTTTTGGGATGTTACTTTCAAAAAAAGAGCTAAATATCTCAGATGATCATAGTAAAATTATTGAACTACCAAATGACTTTAAATTAGGAATTGATCTAGCCTCTACAATAATTGATCCTATACTTGATATATCCCTTACTCCTAATTTAGGGCATTGTCTAAGCGCTCTTGGCATTGCAAGAGAGCTTGGAGCTTCAATTAATCAAAAAATCAAAATGCCCTCTTTTAAATTAAAAGAAATAGATGAAAAGACAAGTGATAAAATCAAAGTAGATATTCAAGATGATAGATGTAATAGATATGCGTGTAGAATTTTAAAAAATGTAAAAATAGCCCCATCGCCTTTTTGGCTTACACAAGAATTAGAAGCAATGGGACAAAGATCAATAAATAATGTAGTGGATGTTACAAACTACGTGATGCTTAAACTAAATCAACCTATGCATGCATTTGATTTAGATAAAATAAATGGAAGTATTATTGTAAATTCCAACAAAAATGAAATTAAATTTTTATCATTAGATGAAATAGAAAGAACCCTTCCCAAAAATACTCTTTTAATATCTGATGAAAAAAAACCTTTAGCTATAGCTGGAATAATTGGTGGGCTAAATAGCCATACTGAAGATCAAACAGTAAATATATTACTAGAATCTGCAAATTTTGATTCTATGACTGTTAGAAAGTCTTGCAAAGTATTAAATGTAAAAACAGAAAGTTCTATTAGATTTGAAAAGAAAACTGATTTTAATATGGTTCCTTTTGCTTTAGATTATGCAGCTTATCTAATTCAAAACATTACAAATGCAAATATTTTAAAAGGCTCTATAGATATTATAAAAAATAAATATAAATCAAAAACTATAAAATGTAGATTATCTAGAGTTCATAAAATTTTAGGAGCAAAAATATCTTTAAGTGAATGTTTAGATATTTTTAAAAGGCTAGATTTTATATTAAAAAGTTCAGAAGATGATAATTTTGAATTAGAAATTCCAAGCTATAGAAATGATTTGAATGTTGAAATTGATATTATAGAAGAGATAGCTAGAATTTTTGGATATAATAATATACCAAAAATAATTCCTACATATAAGAGTTCGAGTGTCTATCACTCTAAAAAATATCTTTTTGAAAAAGATTTAAAAAGTTATTTAAGATCTTCAAATTTGCAAGAAGTGATTACAACAGATTTGATTGGTCCTAAATTTTGTGATTTTGCTTTAAAGTTTAATCTAACAAAAGAAATGCTTGTAAATGTAAAACATTTTAAATCAATAGAACAATCTATTTTAAGACCTACACTTCTTCCATCTTTTTTAGAAGTTTTAAAATTTAATCAAGATAGAAATAATCGTAATTTACATATTTACGAAATATCTACAGTACATTTCAAAAAAAATGATGAAGTTTTAGAAAAGTGGGTACTTTCAATATTGCTAAGTGGAAAAAAAGCACCTTATAGATGGGATAAACATAATTTAGATATCAATTTCTTTGATTTAAAAGGTATTTTAGAAAATATTTTAGATTCTACTCTCTTTGCAAATTATGATTTTAAAAGATCAAAAATTGAAGCTCTTCATCCTGGTAGATCTTCAAATATTTTAATAAATGATATTGAAATTGGAGCATTAGGTGAAGTTCACCCATCAATTTTAAAAGCTTTTGATATTAAGCAAAAAGCTTATTTTTTAGAAATTGAAATTGATTCAATATTTAAAAACAAAAAAAACCAGGTGAAATGCACATCACCCTCTGAATATCCATCTACAACAAGAGATTTAACTATTACCTTAGAAAATCATATTGAAGTAGAACTAGTTAATAAAATTATAAAATCTATAGATTCTACACTTTTAGAATCTTTTCATTTAATGGATATTTTTCAATTAGATCAAAACAAAAAAAATATAACTTTTAGATTTATTTATAGAGATCAATTTAAAACTATCTTATTCGAAGAAGCTGACATGGAACATAAAAAAATAGTTGAAAAAATAAACTCAAAAATTTAATTCTCTTGAAAAATAGATGGATATATAAATAATATATATAATAATTAATAGATCGGAGGTTTTATGAAAATTACAAAGTGGATGTTTATTCTTATGACATCTTTCGCCTTTATGTCATGTAACAAAGATAATGATTCAAATGTTGTAACTCAACATTTTGTTCATAAATATGGTTTTGACATGTCAGAAGATGAGTGGCAAGATAGAGAAAAAGAAGGTCAATCTATATCTGTTTTAGATAGCGGCGTTACAGTTACTAATTCATATGATAATGGAATGCTTCATGGCGCTACAACTTATACTTATCCAAATTCAGAAACAATAGATACTCTTTACGTATATGATCAAGGATCGCTTGTAAAAGAAGTATCACATGATGCAACAGGCCTTCCTTATAAAGAAGAAGTGTATGAATTAGATACTAAAAAAACTGTTACTTTTTGGGATAAAAACGGTGTTCCAATAAGTGTTGAGCAATATGAAGATGAAAAGTTAATTAATGGTAAATATTACAAACCTGATAATGATATAGAAGCCTCTATTCAAAATGGTTCAGGAATTAGAATAAAAAGAGATAGAGATGGAGAGCTTATTTCTAAAGACACTGTAGAAAAAGGTAATTTATTTTCTAGAACAACATATCATCCAAATGGAGCTATCAAATCTAAAATGTCTTTTGATGGTTATCAACTACATGGAGAACAATTAAATTATTCTCCAACTGGAACTGTTTTAATGGAAATGAATTGGAAACATGGTGAATTAGATGGCATGAAATATGTTTATCAATCAGGTAAAAAAATCAAAGAAATCCCCTATTCAAATGGTAAAAAAAATGGAGTAGAAAGACATTTTGATGAAAATAGCAGACTACTAGTAGAAATACATTGGGAAAATGACAAAAAACATGGTAGCCATAGAGTATATAGTGAAGAAAATACTGATATAAAATGGTATTACAAAGGAAAAGCTGTATCTCTTAAAAAATTCGAAGACTTTAATTTCAGAGAAAAGCTAATTGTTGATAAAGATCAATTTTATGAAATGATTGATAATCTTGATCCTAAAGAAGCAATGAAAGAATAAAAAAAACAATAAAAAAACCTTCTTAAAGCAATTTTAAGAAGGGTTTTTTATTTCTAACTATTCAGATTTATTTTCAGAATCAATTTTAGTTTCCTCATTAACAGAAACACTTTCTTTTTCTAACGATTCTTCTGCTTCATTAGATGAAGTGCAGCTATTACATTGTTTTTTAGGACAAGGACAGGTTCTGTCTCTTCTTTTCATTTTATCTTTGTTTTGATTAGTACTATCACAGCTAGTTACAAAAATAGCGCTAATAATAATAAAAATTGAAACTATTCTTTTCATTTTTATACCCCAGGGTTAATTATTTCTTCTTCGTTAATACTATTATTATTTCCATTTCAATAAAAAGCTTTTTTTTTTCAACTTGGCATGAATTTTGCATTATACTTATTAAAGGGAGTAATGTTTTATGGAAAACAAAGAATATTCAAAAAAAATAGCAAAACTAGAAACAATTAATGACCAGTTACTTAGTGAACTTCAAGATCTTGATAGACTTACTAAGAAAGTAGGGTTTACTGAAGGCATAAAAACTTTAAAATTAGCAGCTTTGGAACTTTTAAAAGAAATGGAAGATGAAAATTCAAAAGATATTGATTAAATAGGAAAAAATGAACTATTGTATAGGAAAATTTTTCCACTTTTTTGATAAATGAAGTATTTTGATAAATTTGAAAGTTTTAAAAAAGCTGAAGATTCTTGGGATAAAAAAGCAAAAGAGCTTTCAAGAATAAAAGCCTTAAAAACCCAATCGAATCCTAAAAATACCGCTATTTTGGAAAAAGAAAATATTTTTCTTAGATTAAAAAGTTTATTTTATATTTTAAAAACAGATAAAAACAAAAAGCTTTTGAAATATTTTTTAAAAAGTCCTATTTCTTACAGCTTTAATTTACTAAGTTCTTACTTTTTAAAAAAACCCTACACTTATCAAAACGATATTTATTTTTTTAATATTAAAGATGAAAAAGAGTTAAATAAGCTTCTTATTCAAAAAAATACTATATTAATTGTGGGATTTAGTTACTGCCATAAACCCTTTGAATGCCCTAGTATGAGATTTTCTAAAGATTGCAAGTACGATTATAGCAATGATATTTGTGCTCAATGCTTTATAGGAAAATGCATAAATACGATTTCTGATCCTTCTGCTATTTTCTTAAATATTTTGGATATTAATCATATAGGTGAAAAATTATTTGAAATAAAAAATAGTAACCCTAACAAAAAAATTATATATATTCTTACAGCCTGCACCCTTTCGATAAAAATGTTTGCTGACTTATCTAATATGCTAAAAATTAAAGGGATATCCATACCCTTAGATGGCAGAGTTTGTGTTAATTTCAAAAATTTTCATCTAGCAGAAATAGGCATTAAAAAAAATATTACATCGGTTAGGGAATTTCATAAAAAAAAGATTTTAGAGTTTTTAGCTATTAGAAGGAATAAAAAACTAATATAATCTATTTAAAATTCCTTGTTTAAAAAATTAAATCTAAATATAATACTCATCTTAAATACTATTTAATATTGGAGAAAAAATGGCTCGTTATACAGGTCCTAAAAACAGAATAGCTAGAAAATTTGGTGTAAACATTTTTGCAAGAGCAAGAAACCCTCTTTTACACAAACCAAATCCTCCTGGAGTACATGGTGCAAAAAGAAAGAAAAAATCAGATTATGGCCTTCAGTTAGAAGAAAAACAAAAGTTAAGAGCAGTATATGGAATGCTTTCTAACAAACAACTTTTAAATTCATATTACAAAGCGCTTAAAAAAGAAGGCGCAACTGCTGATAATTTAATTCAAGCGTTAGAATGTAGATTAGATAGCATAGTTTTTAGATTAAGACTAGCCCCTACTATATTTGCAGCTCAGCAATTAATTTCTCATGGACATATATTAATAAATGGTAAAAAAGTTGATAGAAAATCATTTTTAGTAAAACCTTCAATGAAGATTAGTTTAAAAGAAAAAATTAAAAGCAACACTATCATTAAGGGATCTATGGAAAATACATCTAGAGATATTCCTGAGTATTTAGAAATAACTGAGGATAAAACTTCTGGAGTTTTAAATTCTAATCCTTTGCCAGATCAAATACCACATCCACTTACTCTAAACGTTACTTTAGTTTGCGAATTCTTAGCTCACACAAACTAATAATTTATTATTAAAAAAGGGAATTATTTATAAAAATAATTCCTTTTTTTTATTTTATTTTTACAATATTTAAAATATCTTTTTGTTTTGTTACCAAAGAAATCAAAAATACTGCACTAAAATACATAGAAGTTAAACTTAATAAAGATGTAATTTGACTAAGGAAATTTCTTGAAAAGCTAACTTGCTTATTTAAAAGATACAATATATTTGGATCTTTAAATAAATACCCAAATATAGCTGTTATAAAAAAAGCAAAAATAGAGACATTAAAAACAGTAAAAAAACTTTTTAGAAGTTTTTGTTCGAAAAGATCTTTTTTTTCTTTTTTCAAAAAATATAAAAGAATTAAAAAATTTATAATTGAGCTAATAGATGTTGCAAGAGCAATAGAGCTTGCTTTCATATTAAACACAAAAATGAAAATAGAATTTAAAAAGATATTCACCCCAATAGAAATAATAGATGCAATAGTTGGATATAAATATTTTTTCTTAGCATAAAAAGAAGATGCGATTATAAAAATAAAAGATGAAAAAACAAGTGAAATACTATAAGCGCTTAAACATTTATTGGTTTGTATTAAAGTAATATTATCGAAACTTCCCCTATTGAAAATTAAATTAATAGAAGGAAGTCCTAAAATAAAAATTCCAACAGTAATTGGAACTAAAAGTGTATAGCTTTTTTTAATAGCTAAATTAAAAAAGTTTTTGAATTGGTTTTGGTCATTTGAAATAAAAGCTCTTGTAAGTGGCGGTAATATAGCCTGAGATACTCCTATTGCAAATAAAGAAAGAGGCAGTTGATATAATCTAATAGAATACCATAAATAAGCGGGAGATTGAGGATCTGCTATTTTTGCAAATATAACATCAAGTGCGCTATTTAACTGGGTTGATGCAATTCCTAAAATAGATAAAAAAATAGGAGCTATTAATTTTTTTATCTCCTTTGAAAATAGATTGAATTGAAACCAACTTTTAAAATTTATATCTTTTGATAAAATTTTAAAAGAAACTCTTGCATTTACTAGGTACTGTAATAAAAAAGAAAAGCTAACGGAAATAGATAAAATTTTAATTCCATCCCCTTTTGGCATATCCTTTATTAAAAACACAGTAATTAGAGTTACAATATTAAAAATAGATGGAGATATAGCTGGCAGAAAATATTTTTTCTCACATTGTAAAAGCGCCATATCAAGTCCATATAAACAGATAAAGATAAGTCCTGGCAGCATTAAACTAGTATAAGAAAAAACAGATGTAAAATTTGAAAAAATATTATTTTTCATAAAATAAAATAAAACTATTTCAAAGATAACAACAATAGATACTAAAATAAACAAAAGTGAAAAAAGCAAGTCTCTATAAAAAAAAGCAGCTTTTTTTTTATCTTCAATTCTAAGCGTTTCAAAATATGGAGAAAAACTGCTTTGCATAGAGCTTTCTCCAAATAACCTTCTAAATAAATTAGATAATCTAAAAGCCACCATAAAAGATGCAATTTCTATTGATGCTCCAAACACCCAAGCGAGAGATACATCTCTTAGCATCCCTAAGACCCTTGTAAACAAAGTTCCTATAAAAAAACTTTTAAAAGATTGAAGTATAGTTTTAGAACTATCCATAAACATTTCCTTACTTTGATTAATAATGATAGAAAAGTTAATTTTTTTAAACTTTAACTTTTATTAAGATCTATTTTATTATTTTTATTAATAAGGATAAAAAAATGGATAAAAAAAATATTTTAATAGGCACTCATACATCTATAGCAGGTGGAGTTTCGAATTCTATTTATAGAGCAAAAGAAATAGGCGCTAATACTATGCAAATATTTACTGCAAACCAAAGGCAGTGGAATTCAAAGCCTATATCTAATGACGAGATAGAAAGATTTAAAAAAGCTAGAAAAGAGTGCAACATTGAAAAGGTGGTATCTCATAATAGTTATTTGATAAACCTGGGCTCACCAAAACCACAAGGAAGAGCTATTAGCAAAAAAGCTTTTCTAGAAGAGATTGATAGATGCAAAAAACTTGAGATAGACTATTTGGTATTTCATCCAGGATCCGCTTTAGATAGTGAAGAGGAAGATAGTTTAAATAAAATAGTAGAGTCAATTTTATCATTTAAAGAATTTTTAGAAGATGATAAAACAATGCTTCTTTTAGAGACTACAGCAGGACAAGGCTCTAATATGGGATATAAGTTTGAGCATTTAAAATACATTTTAGATAAAACTCAAAAAAATATTCCAATAGGTGTTTGTTTAGATACCTGTCATATTTTTTCAGCGGGCTATGATATAAGAGATGAAAAAAGTTGGCTTGATACTATTGAAAAATTCGATGAAATAATTAATTTAAAAAATTTACATGTATTTCATGTAAATGATTCAAAATGTGATTTTAATTCTAGAAGAGATAGACATGAAAGTATCGGCAAAGGTAAAATAGGACTTGATTCTTTTAAATTTTTAATGCGAGAGAAAAGATTTGATAGAGTTATTAAAATTTTAGAAACTCCGATAGAAGCATTATACAAAGATGAAATCCAACTATTAAAAAGTTTTATTAGGTAAAATATGAAAATAAAAAAAATTCTAAATTCAAATGAAGAAATAATAGATAAAAAAATAAAAGTATCTGCTTGGATAAGATCGATTAGAGACCAAAAGAATTTTGCTTTTATAGAATTGAATGATGGCTCGTGTATGATGCCGCTTCAAGGAGTAATTGATGCATCAAATGAAGAGTTTAGAAAAATATATGAAATATCTACTGGAGCATCTGTTGAAGTTGAAGGGATAATTGTTAAAAGCCCAGGTAATAAACAAAAGTATGAACTAAAAGTTGAAAAAATAAATATTTTAGGGACTTGCACTGAGGATTACCCTCTTCAAAAAAAAAGAGCTTCTTTTGAATTTTTAAGAACTATTGCTCATTTAAGACCTAGAACTAATACCTTTTCAGCAATTTCAAGACTTAGAAGCTCACTTGTTTATCACACCCATAAATTTTTTCATGATAAAGATTTTTTATATATTCAAACTCCAATAATTACATCTTCAGACACTGAAGGTGCTGGAGATCTTTTTAGAGTAACTACATTAGATGATCTAAAAAAAAATGAGACGCTAGATTTTTTTAAGAAAAAAACATATCTTACAGTATCTGGTCAACTAAATGCAGAAGCATTTGCATGTGCGCTTAGCGATGTTTATACATTTGGACCTACTTTTAGAGCAGAAAACTCACATACATCAAGACATTTAGCAGAGTTTTGGATGATGGAACCTGAAATGGCTTTTTGTGATCTTTTAAAAGATATTAACGTAGCTGAAGAATATATTAAGTACATGATCAAAGTAGCTTTAGAAAAAAACTTAGAAGACATGAAATTTTTTAATAATTTCATTGAAAAAGGATTAATAGAGCGATTAGAAAACATTTTGAAATCTAACTTTGAAAAAACAAGTTATACAGATGCTATTAAAATTTTAGAAAAAGCAAATATGAAATTCGAATACCCTGTTAAATGGGGATGCGATCTACAATCTGAGCACGAAAGATATCTAGTTGAAAAACATTTCAAAAAACCCGTTGTAGTAATGGATTATCCCAAAGAGATCAAATCTTTTTATATGAGAGATAATGATGATGGAAAAACAGTCGCTGCTATGGATATTTTAGTTCCTAAAATTGGAGAGCTAGTAGGCGGATCACAAAGAGAAGAAAGATATGATGTTTTAGTAAACAAAATAGAGCGAAATAATTTAGATATAGAAAATTACAAGTGGTATTTAGAATTAAGAAAATTTGGATCTGTAAAACATTCAGGTTTTGGTGTTGGATTTGAAAGATTGATTCAATTTATAACAGGCATGGAAAACATAAGAGATGTGATTGCATTTCCAAGATATCAGGGAAACTGTGAATTTTAATATTTTTATAAAAAAAATAATATGTTAAGAAAATAATTATAGGAGAAAAATAATGTCAGACGGATCTAGTAGTATACCACCTCAAGGAGACAAGCCGATTGATCCTTCCCATATGCAACCGATAGAGCCTCCTAAAAAAAAACCTATTACTCCAATAGATGAAGGCGAAAAAAAGTTTCTTGGTATGAATTTCACAAAAATGCAATATGCTAAATTTCTCTCAAACTTGATAAATACTATGCTTCAGCAGATGAAAAAAGAAAATGAAAGAATGATGGCCGCTTTAAGAAAGTTAAGAGATGGGAATGATTAATAAAATTTTTAATATCACTTTTTTATCTTAATTGATTTAACATTTAAAAAATGTTAAAATCTATCCCATGACAGAACAAGAATCTATTACAATAGCTTTAGAAGACAAAATTTGCAGGTTAGATAAATTTTTATCTGAAAAATTTAATACCCAATCTAGAGCTTATTTTCAATATTTAATCGATACTGGCTTTGTTTTAGTGAACTCTAAAAAAATAAAAAAAAGTTTTATACCCTCTGTTGGTGATGATATTGAAATATTCTTTCAAGCTGTTGAAATGTGTGATTTAAAACCTCAAAATATTCCATTAGAAATCCTATATGAAGATGAAAATATCTTAGCAATTAATAAACCAAAAGGAATGGTAGTACATCCAGCAGCTGGCAACTGGGAAAACACTTTTGTAAACGCTTTATTATATCACTGTAAAGACCTTATAAATTTTGAGGACAAAATAAGACCTGGAATAGTTCATAGATTAGATAAAGATACAACAGGTGTTATAATAGCTGCTAAAACAACAAAAGCTCATCAAAGATTAATAGTTCAATTTCAAAATAGAGAAATTATAAAAAAATATTTAGCTATATGTGTAAATAAACCAGATAATCAGATAATAAATGCTCCAATAAAAAGACATCCAATCAAAAGAAAAGAAATGGCAGTTATAGACAGTGGAAAAGAAGCAAGTACTAAAATAGAAACTCTTGCCTATAATGATAAATTATCTTTAGTACAAGCTTCTCCTAAAACAGGTAGAACTCATCAGATAAGAGTGCATCTTAAACATATAAATACTCCGATACTTGGAGATGAAACATATGGCTCTAAAAGTTTAAATAAAAAATTTAATATATATACTCACCTTTTACATGCATATTCAATAGAATTTATGCACCCTATTACAAATGAAAAAATGAAAATAGTAGCTAATATACCTGATGAATTCAAAAAATTCATCCACAAAATCTCATAATTTTTTTTTTAAACTTTGAAAAAAAGTGGATTTTTTTATAAAAAACTTGTATCATTATTATCGCATATAAAGTTAAATTTATGTACATTTGAAACTTTAACGAAGAAAAATGGAGCTAATATGAAAGAATTTGTAGAATACATCGTGAAAAACTTAGTAGATCATCCTGATCAAGTGGTGATTAATGAAATTGGAGGCACACACACTCTAATTATAGAGCTTTCTGTAGAAAAATCTGATATCGGTAAAATCATTGGAAAAAAAGGAAAAACAATCAATGCAATTAGAACACTTTTAATGTCAGTTGCTTCTAGAAATGGCATTAGAGTTAATTTAGAAATTATTGAAGACAGCAAAGAAGAAGAAAAAAACGACTAATTGTCTAAAAAATAGAAAAGTTTAATAAAAAAAGAGCAATTTTTATTGCTCTTTTTTATTTCTAAATTCTTTTCTTATTTTTTAATGATATTTTATTCTTGATCAGAAGAAGAATAACTATTATATAAAGTCCACAAAAGTGGAGTATCTATGGAAACAACCAAAGCTGTTAAAGCTAAAAGCGTTGTTTTATGTTGAGATAAATAACTTTGGATTAATAGCCTTTTTAAATTATAAAATCGAGCTGATTGAATGCTTTTTATATCTATCTAGCCCCTCTTTCTAATAATAATCTAGCAGTAGCTTCATGGCCATTTCTTTTTGCCCAAGCAAGAGGAGTGCTACCAAAATTTTCTGCATGATCTATTGCTGCTCCTCTATCTAATAATAATCTAACTACCTCTTCATCACCACTCCAAGCAGCCCAAACAAGAGGAGTAAAACCAATATTATCTACAAAATCTATTGCTGCTCCTCTATCTAATAACAATCTAACTGTTGCTTTATCACCACTCCAAGTAGCCCAAACAAGAGGAGTAGAACCCAAATCGTCTGCCTGATCTATTGTTGCACCTCTATCTATTAATAATCTAACTATTGCTCTGTGCCCTTTCTTAGCGGCCCAAGCAAGCGGAGTTTTGCCATTTTCATCTGCTTTATTTAAAAGATTTGGTGTTTTATTTGGATACTTTGTAAAAAGATAATATTTAATTAAATCAATATCACCTTCTTTAGCAGCTAAAGAAATACTTCTATTAGTTAAATAATCATCATCAATTAGTTTAATAGTTGATAATAAACTAATACATGGATGTGGCAAGCGCGAAAGATTTGCTGCTAAATCAAGATCTTCTCTAGGTAAAGATAAAATATTGCTTAAATTTTGAATTTTATCAATTCTTTCTTTTTGTTCTGGTGGTAACTGCTTATATTCTCTACAACCTTTATGGAGCTCTATTTTTGGATTTTCTCTAACTAAAGCTAAACCAGCTAATGTTTGCAAACCTGCTACTGACATAATTATAACTTCCTTTTTTTAAATTATTTATTTTGAACTACAATTAATAAAATTACAATACCTATTTTGACTTAAAATTAAAATATTCTTTAACAATTAATAAATAAAAATCAACTTTTATTATTAAGTTATTTATAATTAATTATCTAATA
>JAAKFI010000014.1 GCA_011065125.1 Candidatus Anoxychlamydiales bacterium
GGTAAAATGACTTCATCTCCTTCTTCTACACCTAATGCAGAAAGAACTAGGTGTAAAGCTCCAGTACAACTAGATGTAGCAATAGCATATTTTGCTCCTATATAATTTTTTAAATTTTCTTGGAATTTATTTATGTAATCATAACATTTACTACCCCAGCCATTTTTCACCGCATCGAGTACATAAGAAATTTCTAAATTAGAAATAGAAGGTTTAGCGTACAAAAATTGTTTCATTTCTTTTTCCTTTAATAATTTCAAAAAATTATTTCATAAGTTAGATTAATTATCTTTATGAAAATTAAAAATTCAAAAATTGATATATCAATGAACAATAGAAATATCATTTAATGATTCAAAATTTAAATCTTTATCTGAAATTGCGGTCATTTTAATAGGCCATTTAATATTTAGTAATTTATCATCAAATTTTATGCCAAGCTCAGCTTGGGGATTATAAAATTCATTATTGAAATAAATGGTCATGCAATCATCTTCTAAAGTTTGAAATCCATGAGCAAAACCTTTAGGAACATAAAGCATTTTGTGATTATTTTCAGATAATATTTCTCCATGCCATTTTAAATAAGTTTTAGAGTTCTTTCTCATATCCACAATAACATCGAAAATTTTACCTTTTAAGCATCTAACAATTTTTATTTCTTCAAAGGGGTTTTTTTGAAAATGTAATCCTCTAATAGTTCCTTTCTTTTTTGTAAATGAATAGTTAATTTGATCTATGGATTTAGAATTATGTAATTTACTTAATTCTTTTTGACAAAACAAACGCGTGAAGAAGCCTCTATTATCTTCAAAAATATCTGATTTAATAATAGCAGCTCCATTTAATAATAATTGTATGATTTTCATTCTAAAGCCCAAGAAAGATTTTGTTTTTTTGCAAAATCAATATAATTGTTTAATTGTTTTATACTGATGGGTGTTTTTTTTATATAATATTCTTTATACCAATCAGAAGTGTTTAAAAGAGTTTGTTCAAGGTTGTAAATTGGTTTCCAACTCAAAAATTTATTTGCTTTTGAACTGTCTAATTTTAGAAAATCTGCTTCTAATTTTTGAGAAGAAACATTCAAAAATTTATAATCGATTTTCCCCCAATATTTTTGAAATTTTTCTAACATTTGAAGTACATTAAAGCTATCATTCAAGGAAGGTCCAAAATTCCAACTTTGAGCATAAAGTGATTTTTCTTCTAGAAGTTTTTGTCCGAGAGTTAAATAACCTGATAGAGATTCTAAAACAAATTGCCATGGTCTAATTGAATATGGATTTCTTATTTCAACTTTTTCCCTATTTACGGCTTTTTTTACTATATCAGGTATAATTCTATTTAAAGACCAATCACCGCCCCCAATTACATTGCCAGCTCTAGCTGTAGCAATAAGTAAATTATGTTTTATTTTATAATCTTTTAATGAAAAAAAACTACTTTGATAACTTTTAGATAAAATTTCAACGCAAGCTTTCGAAGCGCTATAAGGATCTTTGCCGCCTAATTTATCATTTTCATTATAAACTTTTGTAATATCATTTTTATTTAAATAACATTTATCACTGGTAATAATCACTAAAGCTTTAATAAAAGGTAGCTTCCTACATATTTCTAAAATATTGGTTGTTCCAATTATATTTGTCTGAATAGTATTCATTGGATTTAAATAGGAGTTTAAAACTAAAGGTTGAGCTGCTAAATGAAATATAATTTCAGGCTTATTCCTTATTATTGAACTCTCTAATTTTGAAAAATCACAAATATCTCCGTAAATTGAATTATAATTAATTTTTAATAAGTCTATATGATTAGGATTTGTATTTGGGGGAAGGGAATAGCCAGTAATTTCAGCATTTAATTTTGCAAGCCATAAAAGAAGCCAAGAACCTTTAAAACCAGTGTGTCCTGTAATAAAAACTTTTTTTTTGTTATAAATATTATTGAACAAAGATTTCATTCCCAAACTTTCCATTTTGCTTTTTTGTCAAACCATAATTTATTAAGTAAAATTTTTTCTCTTTGAGTATCCATACATTTCCAAAAACCATTATGTTTAAATCCATAAAGTTCATTATTTCTTGCTAATTTTTCTAAAGGTTCTTTTTCAAAAATAGTATTATCTTCATTGTTTAAATATTCAAAAATATTAGGTTCGCAAACAAAATACCCACCATTAATCCAGGTATTATCACCTTTCGGTTTTTCGTAAAAATTTTCGATTCTATTATTATTAGAAATATTTAAGGATCCAAATCTTCCTTCAGGTTGAACTGTAGTTAATGTTAATGTTTTTCTATGATTTTTATGAAATTTCATAAGATTATTTATGTTGACATCTGCTAAACCATCTCCATAAGTTAACATGAAAGTATCTTTATCTAGGTATTTTTTTGCCCTTAATAATCTTCCCCCTGTCATTGTATCTTTACCAGTATCCAATAGGGTTACTTTCCATGGTTCTGAATGGTTATTTAGAATTTTATAATTTCTTGAAGAAACATCTATTTGGACATCACTTTGATGTAGAAAATAATTTATGAAATATTCTTTAATTAAATAACCTTTGTATCCTAAAAGGATAATAAAATCATTATATCCATAAAATGAATAGATTTTCATTATATGCCAAAGAATAGGTTTTTCTCCAATTTCTAAAAGAGGTTTAGGTAAAAGAGTGGTTTCTTCTGAAAGTCGAGTCCCATATCCTCCTGCTAAAATTACAACTTTTTCCATTTTTTTTAAGTAATTAACAAGTTAATATAAATATTTATAAAGAAAAAAGAATAAATATAGTCGATATTTTTTAAAAGAGAAAATTAATTTAATATTAAAAGGCCCTAATATGAAGAAAGTATTTGAAGAAAGTGTTACATTAATCATTCCGTCTTATAAAAGAGAAAAATATTTAAAACGTATTTTAAAGTACTATAAAGATATAAAAATTAAAATTTTAATAGCGGATTCTTCACCAAAACCTTTAGAAAATCATAAAGATTATAATTGTGAATATTATCACTATCCTAATATGTGGATTTTTGAAAAGCTATTGAAAATTGTTAAGAAAGTTAAGACACCATATTTATTATTTTGTGCAGATGACGATTTTATTATTATTTCAAGTGTGTGTAAATGTTTTAATTTTCTAGAAAAAAATAATCAATATTCTTGTGCAGATGGAAACTACATTAATTTTAATGAAAAAAATTTATTAAAAAATATTTATCTAGACTTAAGCTATAATGATTATAATGAAAAGGACATTCAAAAAAGGCTATTCAAGGCTTTAACATTCAATAATAACAGAACTTATGTTAATAATTTTTATGCTTTGCATCGTTCAAATTATGTAGTAGATGCATTTGAGGCTTTAGATAATAATGGATATGGGAAGTTAGAAAAAAAAGTAAGTATTACACCTGAATTTACGTTGTTATTTTTCGGGCATATAAAAGGAGGTTATAGAAGGCTTCCTATTTTTTATGCTGCAAGAAGCAATGGAGTAAGAATGTATTCTAATAGTGATATTATTGGTTGGAATAACATGAAAGCAGAAGAGTTCAATATTTTTAAAAAATCTATATCTCATTATATTATTAAAATTTTCAATGTAGAAAAAAAATATGCAGAAGATTCTTTCGAAAAAATATTTAATTTTTGGGTGAATCATTTTGAATATTTACATCATATTCCAACAGTTTCATTATCTCCGAATTCTATTTTTCAAAAAAACGGATATTTTAAAGTTATAATTTCTAATTTTTTACCTAATTTTATAAAAAAAATTGTTAGAAAAATTTTAAATAAAATTAAATCTCTTTTATCTAAATTAAAAATTTTTTTTTACGAAATATTTATTGATTCAAGAATAGAAAGATATCATTTAGTAGAAAATAGTAAATTTAGTTATTTGAAATTAAATTATATAAAACATTGTTTTAAAAGAGGATATCCATTTTTAATAGATTTTAAAGCTATTTATGAATGGAATAAAATTAAAAGAATTATAAAACAATCTAATTCTAAAAATATTTCAAATTAGGATTATTGTTTAATAACTAAAGCTTGACCAGTTTCCAAATATAAAACATTTTCATTTTTATCTGAAAAAAAATAATCCACAGCGGATTTAGCTCCTTTACAAGTTTCAAAGCCATAATCATCAAAAATTAAATAGCCTCCTTTTACCATTCGTGGATAAAAAAAAGTGCAACTATCCAGAACGCTTGGATAAATATCTGCATCAATATGAACAAAACAAAATTTATTATTTAAAATATTTTCTGCAGTCTTTGGAAAAAAACCAGGAATTAATTTAACATTTGAATTTCCAATAAATAATTTTTTTACGGATTCTATATCAGTATCATTAAAATCATCTTTTTTATGAAAATTGTCTTTTGTTTTATCCACTTCAGGCATTCCTTGGAAAGTATCAAAAAGAAATAATTTTTTATTTGTTTTATTTACTGCATCAGAAATTAACTTAGCAGATCCACCTTTATAAACTCCCATTTCAGCTATGTCTCCGTCAATTTTTTTGCAATTTTTAGCTAGTTGATAAAGCATATATAATCTATCTTCTGATATTAGAGTCTTATCAGAAATATTATTTACAGTTTGCCTAAAATTAAAATCATATAATTTTTTATTTAGTTTGCAATTTTCATAAATTTCTATGTTCTTTTCATTATTTTGAGTGATAGTAGGGGGCTTAATATCCAAATTTAAAGAATCATTATTCAGCATATCTTTTGCTAAAATATATTTAAAATATTCCATTTTTTTATGTAAGAAATCATTTAATGTAACATCATGAATTACACTTTTTATTAGACGATTTATAATTCTTTTTATGTTTTTTTTAGCATAAACGAGCATTTTTTCACCTTTATTTAAATTTCAAAATAATTTATAAAAACTTTTGTTATTTAAAACAATGTTATTATTTCAACTTAACCTTTTTTACATTCAGGGGCTATACATTATGAGGATCTTTTTTAAAAAAAATAAGAAAAAAAGAATATTAATTTGTGGAAGATTGGATTATGGTCCAATTGGTAGGCATACAATATCTTTTATAGAAATTTTATCAAAAAAATATAATGTTTATGTTGGATGTGATTGCTGGAAAGAATTTAATGATGAAATATTAAAAATAAAATATAAATCTTTAATTAATAAATTTTTTGATGAAAAAACAGAATTTGATTTATTTATATTTACAGATGTAATGTATCATTTTGATAACAATTTTATTTTTGATATTGTAAATAAATTTAATTCAAAGAAAAAAATAGCGTATCCAGTTTTTGATGGGGATATCCCTCCACAACTATGGATTGAGATTTTAAACAATAAGTTTGATATTGGTATATTTCCAAGTCATAGTTTAACAAACCTTTTTTCAAAACACCTTAATATACCATGTTATTCACTTCCTGTGATAGTGCATAATTCTTATTTATTAAAGAAAATACCTAAAATAAAAACAAAATTTAGAT
Organism: Candidatus Anoxychlamydiales bacterium; assembly: GCA_011065125.1. Lineage (GTDB taxonomy): Bacteria > Chlamydiota > Chlamydiia > Chlamydiales > SM23-39 > JAAKFI01. The sequence goes on from JAAKFI010000014.1 coordinate 5,514, forward strand.
TTGGTGTTATAGCTGCAATGTCTAAGAGAAAGAATTTATTAAAAGTAATAAAAGCTTTTATTGAGATTTTTTCTAACAACACAAATGTGGAGTTATTGATCCATTCACCAGATGTGAATGAATCAGAATATAAGAATTCTGTTATGAATTTATTAAAATCTCAAAATTCATCCAATATTATTTTATCAAATAAGAGAATTACAAATGAAGAATTACAAAAATTAATAACTACATTTGATTGCTATATTTATCCTTCTATGGGAGAGGGATATTCAACTACTCCTAGAGAAGCCTTATCATATGGGGTGCCTGTTATATTAAGTTCTATTGAAGCCCATAAAGAAATAACAGTAAATAAAGATATTGAAGGAATTTTATTTGTGAATTCTAATATTAAGATAAAGTATTATTGTCCTTCTTTAAACAATACTTTTATTGGATATATTTATGACTGCGAAATTACTGAAATAAAAGATAAAATGAAATATGTATATAATAATTTCGAAAAATTTATGACAAAAGAATCTATTACTAGAAGAAAAAAAATTGGCATGAATTTTTCCAAAAGAGAAGTTCAAAAATTATCGGAAAATATATTTAATTTATTACTTAAATAGTTTTTAAATATCTCTTTTTTCTTCAAAAAATTTATAAATTTTTATTAATAAATTTCTAATAAATTTTTTTATAGGCAAATGTTTTAAAATAAATTTGCTTATATAAATTCTATTTATCAGAGAAGAGGTATGTAAATTTTCTAAAATATCTAAAGAAGTTTCAAAGGAAAGGTCTACTTTATCTTTAATAATTTGTTTTTGAATTTCAGAATCATATATAGAGGGTAATTTTTTGTTAAAATAATGAATTGAAGTAGGTTTAATTGTATATTTATTAAAATCTTTAGATAATAAAAGTAAATATATCAAAAGATAAGAATCTAAGTATGGAATCGAATAATCAGGAAGACTTTGAAAAAAAGAATTTTTTACAATAAAGCAAGGCATTGAATATTTTAAGTATTTATTTAAAGAAGATAAATTATTTAAAGAAATGTACTCTATAATTTCTTTTCCTTCGCTTGCAGAAAAAAATGAATGTAAAAAGCTATCCACTACTACATTTACAGTATTATCATCTTTATAATATGTTAATAATTTTTCCAAATGATTAGAAAAAATACTAATTTCCTCTAAAGAAATATGTAAAAGATCACTCAGTTTTAATTTTTTTGTTGCATCTCTAATAATTTTCCCAATAGCTAATTTAGATCTATTTTTATTTAATAAAATTTCTATAGGAATAATTTCAAATTTAAAAGAATATTTTTTTTCTGATAAAGGTTCATCAAGGGATAAACAATTTTTTTTGTAATTATTAATATCTACAAAAATTGTAACATTAAAATTTTTATGAGTTTGTTTTTCAAAAGAATCCAATAACTTTAAAAGAGATTTCTTTTTAGGGAAATAAAATATATGTATACAATTAACAAATAAAGATTGATCAACATTGAAATTTTGTTTATTTAAGGCAATTTTTCGATTCTCATGATTTTTAAAAATATTTTTTAATTGAGTTTTTAAAGAAAAATTTTCTTTAAATATTTTTTGTGATTGAAGGGATAATTTTAATGCTTCTTTAGGATTATTTTGTATCCAATTATAGTGATTCACTATTTGTTCAAAAACGGTATTTTTATCTGTATCAATATATAAAACAGAATCTTTAAAGTGTTTTTTTACAAAATTATTTTTATTGCTAATAATTACAGCTCCAGCCGCCGCACTTTCATATAATCTATTAGAGGCTATGTCTGAAATAATATGTTCTTCTGAAGATAATACAAGAGAAATACCACAATCAGCAATTTCTTTAATTAAGCTTGTACCATCGAAGGGTATAGGTTTTATATAATTTTTATATCCTATCCATACTTTTTTACCATTTAATTTTTTCGGACCAAAAAATTTAATTATATTTTTTTCATCTAATTTTTTTAAAAAATTTTCAAATCGACCTTTTTTACAATTTGCTCTTTCCCAATTTATTCCACAGTAAAAAATTTTAGAATTTGGATGAATTTTAGGTTCATACATTACATCTGATAAAGAAGGGTTTAAAATAAAATTAGGCGGTAAATGGGTTTTATTATTATGAATTAATCTTTTAATATGATCTTCAGATGGTTTTGAACTACAACTTAAAAAATCATCATATGTAAGAAGATTATTTGAATTAACTCTATATCCCCAATCATTATAAAATTTAAGAGGGTTCCATAAAGTAATGTAAGAAAATACATCATAGCATTTAGGCGTTGAAAAATGCATGCTTATTACAAAATCAATTTCATCTTTTGTTATCAATTTTTTTGTTTTTAAACATCTACCAAAAGTATCTAGCAATATTGGTTCAACTCCTAATTCTTTTGCAGTTAAAGCAATTCTAGAAGCGCATTCTCTTTCAGCATTAGGTAAATTAGGCCAATGATTAATAATTCCAATTTTATTTTTTTTTAACATAAATAAACCAAAAATTTTTAAAAAAATTATATAAAATTTTATTTTTTTTTTCTTTAAATAAATTCTTATTTGCAAAGTTTTAGGCATTTTAAGTATTATTGCTATTAAAAAATTGAGTAAGGTATGAAAAAAGTTGCGTTTATCACAGGAATTTCGGGAATGGTAGGGTCTCATTTATCAGATTATTTATTAGAAAATACCAATTGGGATATTCATGGATTAATAAGATGGAGAAGTCCATTAGATAATATTTCTCATTTGATAAATCAAATTAATAATCAAGATAGAGTTTTTTTATCATATGGTGACATTAATGATAGTATTTCTTTACTTTCAATATTAAAAAAAATAAAACCAGATTATGTCTTTCATTTAGCTGCTCAAAGCTATCCATTAACGAGTTTTGAATCACCCCTAGATACTTATAATACAAATGTGATTGGGACAGCGAAACTTTTAGAGGCGCTAAGAGCTGTTAAAATTGATCCTATTATACATGTATGCGCTTCATCGGAAGTTTTCGGCAGAGTATCTAAAGAAAAATTACCAATAAAAGAGGATTGTACTTTTCATCCAGCTTCTCCTTATGCAATATCTAAAGTTGGCACTGATTTAATAGGTAGATATCATGCGGAGGCTTATGGACAAAAGGTTATTACAACTAGAATGTTTACTCATACTGGACCAAGAAGAGGAGATGTATTTGCAGAATCCTCTTTTGCAAAACAAATAGCAATGATTGAAAATGATTTAATACCCCCTATAATTAAAGTTGGTAATTTAAATTCACTTAGAACGTTTGCTGATGTAAGAGATGCCGTTAGAGCTTATTATATGTTAGTTACAATTAACCCAACTCCTGGGGAATATTATAATATTGGTGGTGATTATGTATGTACGATAAAGGAAATGCTAAATTCACTATTAAAAATGTCTACAGTGAGAAATATTCAAGTTCAAGTTGATCCAATTCGTTTAAGGCCTATAGATGCTGATTTACAAATTCCAGATATTACTAAATTTAGTAATCATACCGGATGGAAACCTCAAATTTCTTTTCAAAAAACTATGGAAGATTTACTGAATTATTGGCGAGATAAAATAGCTAAAGGTAATCTTGTTTTACAAAGATGATAAATCAAAGGAATAATATGAATTTAGAAGATAAAATTTTAATAACTGGTGCAAATGGACTGGTTGGTAGTAATTTAACCGAAGTTTTAAAAAAAGAAGGCTATGATAACCTTGTAACAGTGGGACGAAAAGATTGTGATTTATTAAACTTAGAAAACACTGTTAACTTTTTTAAAATTCATAAACCTAAATTTGTTTTTCATTTAGCTGCAGAAGTGTATGGCATAATGGGAAACATGAAAAATAAGGGCAAATCTTTTTTTAATAATATTTTATTAAATACACATGTAATTGAAGCCTCAAAACAAATCAATGTTAATAAAATAATTGCCATGGGTAGTGGATGTGTTTATCCATACCCACAGCCATCTTTACCTTTAAAGGAAAGTATGGTTTTTTTAGGGGAACCTCATTTTTCGGAAGATTCTTATGCGCACGCAAAAAGAGCTATGTTAGCTCATCTAAAAGCTTATAAAGAAAGTTATGATATGAATTATGCTTTTGTTATTAGCGGAAATTTATATGGGCCTAATGATAAATTTGACATAGAAAATGGACATGTAATTCCATCTTTAATTGCAAAATTCTACGAGGCTAAAAAAAATAATACCAAAATTACAGTTTGGGGGAATGGCCTAGCAAAAAGAGATTTTTTATATGCAAAGGATGTGGCTAAAGCTTTAATAAAAATTGCAAATGAAATAGAAGGGCCGGTGAATATGGGAAGTGGAATGGTTTCAAATATTAAAGATATTGTTTTTCATTTAGCTAAATATTTAAACATTGAAGATAAAGTTGTGTGGGATAGTTCAATGCCTAATGGTCAAGATCACAGAGAGTATGATCTTTCAAAATTATTTTCAGTAGGATTTAAGCCGATGACTGATTTACAAGAGGGATTAATAGAAACTTTTGATTGGTATAGCAACAATTTGGATAAAATAAGAAATTAATTAATTATTTTCAAAAATATTCATATGTAATTTTACATTTGTATGAATGTTATATTTTTTTCTATATTTTTCTAAAGACATTGTAAAATCTTCATCAAAAAATTCAATTGCATTAGCAAGCTCTAAATAATTACCAATACTGAATTTTTTAAAACAATTAATAGCATATTTTTCTAATTCTAAGAATGCAAAATTTTGAGAAGTAATTATTTTATCACAACATTCTAAACTTAAAGCGGCAATACCCGAGCCGCTTCTATTGGTTTCTAAATAAGGAAGAATATTAATATCACATAAACTCATATACTCAATAAACTCATCATGATTGCTTTTAGATAAAAAAATAATTTTTTTTCTAGATAGTTTATGATCTTTTTTTATTAAATGGATCAATTTATTTATGTAAGAATTTATTTGCTTACCAGGTTCAATAGATAAAGGATTCTGAGATCCGATAATAAAAAGATGATAATTCTCAGGTAAGTATTTCATTGCTTTAATAGCTATTTCATAGCCTTTATTTGGAGTTAAAAATCCAAATAAGCCAATGATTATATCATTTTTAGAAAGCTTAAAATTTTTCTTTAAAATTTCTTTAGAGGTATTATTACAATTATTGATTTTTTTAAGATTAAGAAATGTTAGTGGATGATCAAATACCTTTGAATATTTATATCTATTGATTATGGACTGTTTATCCCGTTTAGTATGTACTAATATAGCAGCATTTTTTTTAATAGAATGTTTGATTGTTTTATCTAAAATTTTTGCCAAAAGATTATTTTTTAAAGTAGAAAGTATTAAACTGAAACAATTCTTAATTTCAAATCTAGAAATAGATAAAATAAATTCTTTTGTGAAAAAACTTTTTTTTGTTTCAACGTTGTGAAATGTTATTATTGTTTTTTTTGATGAATTTAATAATTTTTTTATTCTTTTAACGATAACAGTTTTTTTTAGCCCAAATAGACTAAGTTCAAATTGAATATTTACATAATCATAATTTCTTATGTTATTTGCGATCACTTTAATTAATTCATTTCCTAATTTAAGATCGTTAGAAGAATTACTTCTTAATAAAAGTGGGTCTATCTGAAAAATTTTAACGTTATAAAAATTAGAAAATTCTTTTTCTAAAGCTTGAGTATATGTTGCATTACCACAAAGATTATTATAAGTACTAATTATAGCGAGGCTTTTTTTTTTCATCATATTCAATATAATTTACTATAAAGTATTTTACTACCAGAGTCCTCAATGTCAAAATTTAAAATATGATATTTTGAAAATTTTTCTAGAAATTTAACTTGATTTTCTTGGGGAACAATGAATAATAAAAATCCTCCTCCTCCAGCTCCACATAATTTCCCGCCAAGAGCTCCATTTTTAAGGCCTAATTCATATAAATTATTGATATGGGGATTAGAAATTTTATCTGACAAATTTTGCTTTATTTCCCATGATTTATGAAGTAAATTTGCAAGCTCATAAATCATTTCTTTATTTTTTTTTGAATTGTAAAGTATATTATATCCTTCTTCTACAAAAGAATGAAGCATTTTTAGACACTGTTTTTTATCAATGGATTTAGATATTTTAATCGAATTTTGAATTTCTGATGAGGATCTAGTTAAATTTGTAAAAATTAGAAAAAAGGATTTTTTTAAATAGATTTTTTTTTCAAGTGGTATAGCAATTGGCTCAACATTAAAAGAGTTATTAAAAAAAGAAATTTTATTAAAGCCCCCATATGAAGCGAAAATTTGATCTTGCCAACCACCTTTTTCCTTCATTTTTACCCTTTCAATTGTAATCGCATTTTTTGCGATAAATTTTGGGGTTTTAAAAACTCCATTTAAATAATATAGTGCATTTAACATTCCTACAGTAAAAGAAGATGAAGATCCTAAACCACTAGAGGAAGGTAGGTCTGAATATGAATGAATGTCAATAAAAGAATCATTATTAAAAAAAGGAGTGTCAATTAAAATATTTTTAACTATTTGATGATTTAATTCTAGTGGGCTATCAACTATTTCTAATTTGGAATAAGAAAGTTTAATTTTTTTATCTTGTAACCTTTCTAAAGAATTAATAGTTACATACACATATTTATTTATAGCCATTCCAAGTACAGATCCACCTGAAACATTAAAATGTTCTGGTAAATCGGATCCGCCACCAAATAAGCTGATTCTAAGCGGAGTTTGAGTAATTATAATTCCTTGATTTTTTGCATTTTTCATAATTTATCCATATCTTTAAAAGTTAATTATTAAAACAATTTAATGAAAATACTGTGTATGTTTTTGGGATTGGATAGACCAAAATTTATAGTATTCTCCTTTTTTTTCAATAAGACTTTCATGAGATCCATTTTCAATTAGAGTTCCTTTGTTTAATACTAAAATTTCATCTGCATGAGCTATAGTAGACAATCTATGAGCTATAATTATTAAAGTTTTGCTGTTTTTTAAATTTTGAATAGAGGACTGAATTTGTTTTTCTGAATGGCTATCTAATTGGCTCGTAGCTTCATCTAATATTAAAATTTCAGGTTTTTTTAATAAACCTCTTGCAAGAGCAATTCGTTGTCTTTCTCCTCCTGAAATTTTATGACCCTTTTCTCCAACCATAGATTCATATTTTTTTGGAAGTTTCATTATAAAATCATGGATGAAGGCTTTTTTGCAAGCTGAAAAAATTTCATCTTCTGTTGCATTAGGATTTGCAAATAAAAGATTATTTTTTATTGTATCATGAAAAAGAAAGGTGTCTTGACATACTACTCCAATTAAATTCCTGATAGAAGAGATCGATAAATCTTTTAATGGAAGATTATTTATATAAATTTTACCTTCCTCAACATCATATAGTCTAAGTAATAAATCCATTAACGTGGATTTTCCCGCACCAGAAGTTCCAACAAGGGCATAAGTTTTATTTTTCTTAAATTCAAATGAAAAATTTTCAATTGCAAACTTGTTACGCCCTGGGTATTTGAAAGAAACATTTGAAAAAGCTATCGAATTATTGAATGATGAAAGATTAATTCCTCCTGTTGGAATATATTCTTTTTTTTCAGAACTTATAATACTTTTTAATCTTAATAAAGGTCCTTTTGATGCAACTATAACCCCCAAATTATCCATAAATATTTGTAGTCTTGTTGCAAATCTATAAGCTATAAAAATATAAATTAAAAGATACGCCAAAAAAGCTTCTTTATTATGTAAAATAAAAGCACCAACAATTAATAATAAACTTAATACAAGTATACCTATAATCTCACCAAAAGAATTTAGCATAGATCTCCAAAAGCTTATTTTAGAGTTATTGAGTGCAATTTTTTTAAGAAAAACATCGAAAGAATCAAGTATTGATTTTTGTTTAAAAAAAATATGAATTAATTTTAGTCCATGAATCCCTTGAGTAACTTTACTAGCAAAAAGAGCATTATCTTTGGAAAGAGATATTGAAAATTTATTTAATTTTTTTAAAAGTATTTTATAAAACAAATTAACACAAAAGAAAAAAACTATTAAAAAAGAAGTTAATGTTGCATCTATTTTAATAAGCCAAACTAGAGAAATTAATCCCATGGTAATAGCAGTAATTGAATTATTTATGCATGTCAGAATATTTGGAATAATAGTAGTAGAGGTATTATAATTTTGGAGGTTCCCTACTTGATATTTACTAACAAAATTATAAGAAAAACTGAAGATCTGTGTATATATTTTTTTTTGAAAAGAATGAGTTAATCTTATAGATAACAAGGAAGTCATATATTGTGATAAAAACAAAAAGAAACTTCTAAATAACTGCACAAATAAGCCAGCTAGTAAAAAAATTAAAAATTGCCTATTAGTAGATAAATCTTTTAAAGCTCTTTTAAAAAACAGTAAAAAATTAAATAAATTTAAAGTATCACCTCTCAATACATTTACAGCTAATAATAGAAAAGCATAAGATAATCCTTCTAATAATGAAGCAAAAACAGCAGGAAGAATACTAAATATTGTTAGAAATAAATTTTTTTTAATTAGAATTTCTGAAAAAAAAGGGTTTTTTTTAAAATTTTTAAACATAAATTTACGATAAGTTTTAAATATATTAGAACAAAAAATATAGTTTAAAAATAAAAAAATCAATAAATATTAATTTTTTTTTGATAATGCTTTTAATTTTTCTTGAGCTAAAAGGAAGGAATCTTTTGTCCCTATATCAATGAAGGGGTTAGTAGATATTAGAGAAAATATATTTTTATTTTTTATTAGTTTAGGAAAAAAATCTTTCTCTAAAGAAAATATTTTTGAAAACACAGCTATTGAAAATATATTTTTTTTTAGTAAATAAACTCCAACATTTATAAGGCCTTTTTTTACAAATTTTTTTTCATCAAAAGATAAAATCTTATTTTCATTATTTATATTAATTAAACCAAATCGATCATTTTGAATAATAGTTTTGCAAAGGATTACTCCGTCAGCATTTTTTTGACGAGAATAATTCAATAGATTTTCTAATGAAAAATCGATGTAAGAATCTCCGTTTAGAACCAGAACCTTTTCTGATTTAACAAATTGCATAGCTTGTTTTACAGCTCCACCAGTCCCAAGTAATTTTTTTTCTTCAGAAATGATAATATTTTCAAAATTTGAATATTTTTTAATAAATTCTTGGGATTTATATCCAACAGCTAAAATAATATTATTGACATTATTTTTTTTTAATAATTTGATTAAAATATCTAGAAAAGGAACTCCATTAATTGGAGCTAACGGTTTGGGTATATTTGGAATAGTTTTTCTAAGTCTAGTTCCTAAGCCACCAACTAAAATTATAGCATCTATCATAAGATTTTTTTGATTTAATATTATTTCTTTTAAAATTATAAATATTTTCATATATGTTGAAAATATATTTGTTTTCGAAACCGATATAAAAATGTTTTTTATTAATAAATTTTTTGATCATTTGCAAACAATTTACTCTTTTGAGATTATGTTAATATTTTCAATATAGAAATTAATAAAGATAAATATTTATGAAAACAGCAATAGTGCATGATTGGTTAGTTTCAGTGGCGGGTGGAGAAAAAGTAGTTCAATCAATTTTAGAAATTTTTCCATCGGATATTTTTACTCTTTTGAAAAATGATAAAAATCTAAAAAATACTTTTTTTGAAAACAAACAAATATTTACTTCTTTTATTCAAAAACTTCCTTTCTCTATAAAAAAACATTCATTATATCTTCCTTTTTTTCCAATGGCTATCGAACAATTTGATTTAAGGGAATATAATGTTGTCTTTTCATCTTCTTCTTGTGTCGCAAAAGGAGTTTTAACGGATTCAAATCAATTACATATATGTTATTGTCATACACCTATTCGCTATGCTTGGGATTTATATCATCAATATCTAGAAGAATCTAATTTTAGAAAAGGTTTTAAAGGAATGATAGCAAAATTCTTTTTACATTATTTAAGGATGTGGGACTTATCCACAGTGAATAGAGTAGATTTTTTTATCGCTAATTCTTATTTTATAAGAGATAGAATAAAAAAAACTTACAATAGGGAATCTATTGTAATCTATCCTCCAGTAGATGTGAATTATTTCGAACCTTGTTTTGATAAGGATAAATATTATTTAACAGCATCAAGATTAGTTCCCTATAAAAAAATCGATTTAATAGTTGAAGCTTTTTCTAAAATGGAAGATAAAAAATTAATAGTAATTGGAGATGGACCGGAAATAAAAAAAATAAAATCTAAAGCTAAAAAAAACATTGAAATTTTGGGGTATAAGTCAAACGAAGATTTAAAAAAATACATGCAAAAAGCAAAAGCTTTTGTTTTTGCTGCGATTGAAGATTTCGGAATAACTCCTGTAGAAGCAATGGCATGTGCTACGCCAATTATAGCTTTAAATAAAGGAGGATCAAAAGAGACTGTCATTAATAATGAAACAGGTATTTTTTTTGAAAATCAAACCATTAAAGATATTATTGAAGCAGTTAACAAGTTTGAAAAAAATGAACATAAAATGGATTTGAATAAAATTAGAAATCATTCTTTAAAATTTTCAAAAGAAAGATTTAAGAAAGAGATAAAAAATTTTACATTAAAAAAATATAATGAAAAAAATAAAGAGTTAAATTATATATGAAAGTGATTATATTAGCAGGAGGTCAAGGCTCAAGACTTTGGCCATATTCTAAAGATAATTTCCCAAAACAATTTTTAAGATTTCATAAAAAATTTTCTCTATTGCAAGAATCTTTGTTAAGATTTAAAAATGCGGATTTTGTTTCTGAAATATTAATTATAACAAATTCAAAATATTCAGATATTACAAAACAACAAATAAATGGAATTAAAATAAATAAAAAAATAGATATTTTAATTGAACCTTCTTCTAAAAACACAGCCCCAGCAATAGTTTTAGCAATTAAATATTTAGAAAAAAAAAGTTTTTTAAAAAAAGATGATAAAATTTTAATAATACCTTCAGATCATATTATTTCACCTGTTGAAAAATTTCTAGACATTTTAAATCAATTAAATAATAAAAACTTTGATCAGATAATTACATTTGGAATAAGACCCACTAGACCTGAAACAGGATATGGTTATATAAAAATTGGACAACGAATTGATAACTTATTATTAAAAGCTAAATCTTTTTATGAAAAACCTCAGTTAGAAGATGCAAAAAAATTTCTTTTTTCAGGAGATTTTTATTGGAATTCAGGTATTTTTTTATTTTCAAAGGGAGTTTTTTTAAAGGAAGGAGAAAAATATTTAGGTGATATTTTCCGATCATATAATGATTCTTTTGAGAATTTTATAAAGAATTTCGATAATTTAAATAGTATTTCAATTGATAAAGCTCTTTTAGAAAAAACTAAAAGAATAGCATTATGTCCCTTAGACATTTCCTGGTCTGATGTGGGATCTTGGGATTCTATTTATGATTTATTGGAAAAAGATAAAGATAAAAATGTAAAAATCGGAAATGTTTTAACAATAGATACAAAGAATAGTTTAATTATTGGATCTAAAAAATTAATTTCAACAATAGGCTTAGAAAACATCATTGTAATTGAAACAGAAGATACTATTTTTTTATCAAAAAAAAATAATTCTAATCAAACAAAAAAGCTTTTGAAAAAATTAAAAAATTTTTCTTTAAAAAATAATCAAATATCCAAGTTAAATTTTTTATCAGTTAATAATAATGAAGATAAAAAAAGATAAAGTGACATAATGGGAATATATAAAATAGCTCCATCGGAACAAGATATTATTAGATAGGTTAAAAGACCAAAAAAAACAGCCAAATCAATATTTATTTTTTTTGTTTTTTTGTTTTTCATTAAATAAATTATCAAAGGGGAAAGCATTGCAATTAAGAAAGCAATAAAACCTAAGATAGAAAAGTTTTCTAAAATGCTTAAATAAACTATTTCTTTAATTGTCCAAAAAATATTTGTTGAAAATATTTCAATATTTTTTAAAATATCAAATTGATCAATCCGGCCACCAAAGGATAAATCGAAGAACCAATCTATTGAGAAATTACAAGCAAATCCTATTGAAATTAAAGCAGTTATAAAAATAAAAAAAGATATGAAAAATTTAATAAATGATTTTTTCTTATTTTTTTTTATAAAAAAATCAAAAAAAAATTCAGAAATAATTAACCCGATCCATACAGTTCTGGATAAAGTAAATATTAAAGACGACTTAACTATAAATTTTTTATAAGTTTTTTTTTCAATCAGATTATACAAGGGAAGCATCATAATAAGACAGATGCCATATAAGTTGCCGTTATTATAGGTTGAAATTAATTTAAAAATGGCGCCTCTATTAATATGTTTAATATCGATAAAACCTTTATCTTGAGCATTAATAGTAAAAAAAATAAGTTCCAAAAACTTACCAGTTAAAATTTTATAAAAAAATAAAAAAACTCCATAGCAAGAAATAAAAAAAATAAATCTTTTAAAAAGAGTGAAAAAGTATTTAAGATCTAAATTTACAATGTTTTTAGAAAAAATAAAAAAAAAACAAAAGGGCAAACAATAAAAACTAACTATGAAAGCTATTAAAAATCCAAAAGAAAAAGAGTTTTTTTCAAAACCATTAAATAAAAGGGTCAGTAAAGAGATGAGTTGAAAAGGCAAAAAAGAAATTAAAACTAAAATATGTTCCCGTAAAATTCCATATTTTTTTTTTATTAAAAAAATTAATGAAAAAAAAGCTAAAAGTAAATACCCCCAAGTAAATGGAATAGATGAAACTTTAAAGCCACCCTTTGGAAAAGCGATCAAAAAAAAAGTTAATAAAAAAATAATCTTTTTATTAACTTTTAATTTATTAATTAAATTAAGGGATAAATTCATTTATCTTTTCATATGATTTTTTAAAATACCACTAAGTTTCATCATATCGATAGAATCTTTGGATCCAAAAACTTTAGCTAGATTAGCATCAGGAACGATGAGTCTTTTATTTTTAGGATCTTGAAGCTTATGCTTTTTAATATATTCCCAAACTTTTTTTAAAATATCACCTCTAGATAATGTTTTTTCTTTAACTATCTTTTCAAGTTCTTTAGAAACTTCATATTTTCCAGAGCCCCTTTTTCCTTTTTCACCTTTTACAAATTCTCTTTTTTGATAAGGAGTTTTAGGATGTTTTTTTCCATATTTTTTCTCTAAATCATCTAAGTGATTTACAATAACATCACAATCTGGGTAATTTGTACAAGAATAGAAGTTTTTTCCTCTTCTAGATCTTCTCATAACTATTTTACCATCGCATCCAACTGCCACACAATTAGGCCTGTCTTCTGGTCTCAAAAGCTCTTCATCTTTTTTAGGGATATTTACTATTCCCTGGCATTTTGGATAGTTAGAGCAGCCTAAAAAGGCTCCATATCTTCCAAATCTAAGATTCATTTTAGCTTTGCATTTAGGACATTCTTGGTCCCAATCAAAATCTTTTGCATAATCTTCTTTATTAAAATCCATAGATTCCACAGGAGCTGTATAATCGCAGTCAGGATAGGCGCTACATCCGTAGAAATATTTGCTTTTTGACCATATTTTTTGAAGGGGTTTTTTACATTTAGGACATTTTTTTTCGGTTGTTATTTTTGGAACAACAGCTTCTTTTTCAGCTTTTTTGACCATTGGAAAAAACTCTTTCCAAAACTCTTTAATCAAAGTTTTCCAATTTTTTTTATTTTCAGCAACCATTTCTAAATCATCTTCCATAGCAGCTGTAAATCCAACATTTACTATTGGGGTAAAATTAGATTCAAGTAGTTGAATAATGATCTTACCAAGCTCTGTTGGTTTTAATGCTAATCTATCCTTAGAGGTATAGTCTCTAGATTGAATTTTATTCATAATAGATGCATAAGTTGAAGGTCTACCAATCCCTGATTTTTCTAACTCTTTAATTAATGATGCTTCTGTATATCTTGCAGGCGGTTTAGTAAAAGATTGAATAGCATCTAAATTAATTAATTTTAAAGTATCTTTAACTTTCAAGTTTGGTAAAAGATTATCTTTATCTTCAGATTCATCAAGATGATCAATTTTTTCAACATAAAGTTTTAAAAAACCAGGAAATTTAATTGTTGACCCACTTGCTCTTAAAAGTATTTTTTTATTGGTATCAATGTCTAAACTTATGGTATCATAAATTGCAGAAGTCATTTGAGATGCTACGAATCTTTTCCAAATTAGTTTATATAATTTATATTGATCAGAATTTAAATATTTTTTTACTGTTTCGGGATCGTGGTATAAATTTGTTGGCCTGATTGCTTCATGGGCCTCTTGGGCAGATTTTTTACTTTTGTAAACGATAGGCTTTTCAGGTAAATATTTAGATCCAAATTTATTTTTTACATAAGTTCTAGCAGTAGTTATTGCTTCTTTTACAACACTTACAGAATCAGTTCTCATATACGTAATAAGACCTTCAAATCCCATATCTTTTAAATCAACTCCTTCGTATAAACTTTGGGCAATTCCCATAGTTCTACTTGCATTGAACCCAAAATGTCTAGAAGCTTCTTGTTGAAGAGTGGAGGTTATAAAAGGAGGCACAGGGTTTCTTTTTTTCTCTTTTTTTTCTACCTTTGAAACGCTGTATTTAGCATCTTTTAATTTTTTAACAATTGAATCAGCTGTTTTTTTATCAGAAATTAAAAAAACTTTTTTATCATTTATTTTTTCTTTTTCAACTTTTTTCCCATCTACAGAATAAACAAAAGCATTAAATTCTTTTTCTTTTTTTTGGTTATCTAAAGTAGTTTTAATATTCCAATATTCAATCGATTTAAATTTTTCTATTTCTTTTTCTCTTTCTACAACTAATTTTAATGCAACACTTTGAACTCTACCAGCTGAAGTTCCTTTAGATCTTTTTAATTTTCTAGATAAAATAGGGGATATTTTATATCCAACCATCCTATCTAAAATTCTTCTAGCTTGCTGGGCATCTACTAAAGCTTTATCAATTTTTCTTGGCTTTTTAAATGCATTTAACACTTCTTGTTTCGTAATAGAATTAAATGTAACTCTTTTAGTAGGGATGTTTTTGGGGATAATTTCTGAAATATGCCAAGCTATTGCTTCTCCCTCTCTATCTGGATCGGGACAGAGGTATACAACATCTGATTTTTTAGAAGCCTCTTTTAATTTTTTAATAACATCTTTTTTTTCCGGGATATTTACATATTTTGGATCAAAATCATTCTCTACATCAATTCCAAATTCCTTTTGAGGAAGATCTCTTATGTGCCCTACAGATGATTCAATGATATAATTTGGACCTAAAAATTTTTTTAAAGTTTTTATTTTTGTAGGTGACTCAACAATAACTAAGTGTTTCTTCATATTATCCCTTAAAGCTTTAATTGCCTCATGTGTATATTTTTTTTTACTTTATAATAAATAATAAAAAATTACAGAATTTTAAATATAATCAGTTTATATTATTATAAAAGCTTTAAAAAAGTAAAATAAAATATGATAACAGATGAAAAACTATGTATTTTAAATAATCAAGGGTTTATTCCTGGTCCTGATGAAAATTTAGAATTTTTTTTAAAAAGAGTAGAGGCTACTAAAAAACTTTCTAAAGATCCTATTTTTTTTTTTAAAGAAATCAATCAGACAGTTCCAATTGAATTGGATTTAAAAATCAAAAAACCCAGATGGAACTGGACAAGAGCTCAGCTTTTAAATTTATTTGATTTTTCACCTATTAATTTAGCTATGTTTTATAGCGATAAAAAATTAACATTTTTTCAAGCAGCTGCTACTTGGATTCTTGAAATAGGAAAAAATTTAAAGGTGCCTATTTTGCAATTTAGAAAAAAATTACACAGATCAACCTATTTAAAAATTTATTCATTAGATGAAATACTAGCTCATGAGGCAGTTCATGCAGCAAGAGTTGCTTTTGATGAACCAAAATATGAAGAAATATTTGCTTATATGACCTCAACTTCAGTTATTAGAAGAGTTTTAGGGCCAATAGTTAAAAATACTAAAGATATAATTTTATTTTTTTCTAATTTATTTTTTTATTTATTATTCCAAATTTTTTGGGTTATTACTTCATATAATCCTTTTATGTATGTTTCTTTTGTTTTTGGTATAATGATGATATCATTTCTTTCTTTTGGTTTATTTAGACTATTTTTTGCAAAGTTGAAAATGAAGAAAACTTTTAATAAATTATATGGAATTTTAAAAAACAAAAATAAAGCTAGAGCAGTTTTATTTAGATTAACCGATAAAGAAATTGATAATTTATCAAAATTAAAAAAAGAAGAATTTTTATCATATTTTATGAAAAATAAAAAAAAATCTATTCGATTAAAAGTTTTAGTTTTAGCTTACTTTGCATTTGTATAAAAAATCATTGAAAACAAATAATTCATTGGGTTAAATCATTATATAGATTGGGCATAATTCGAAGGTTAAATCCAAAAATGGGCAGTTTAATTAAGAAATTAAAAATTATTAACTTTAAGTTAAAAAATAAGAATTTATTTGTGTTTTTTGGTGGAATAAATTTAAATCGATATTTTGAAATATTTCCTGAAAATCTTATTAATAAAAATAAAAGAGATTTCATTTTACTCACCATTCCTAAAACTGGAACACATTTAATTTTAAAATGTTTAATATTATTAACTGCTTCAAATACAAAAAATCGAAAAATTAGAGCTTTGAAAGAAACTATTAAAGACAAGGAAGAATTTCAAAAAATCTTTAAAAATAATGATGATTTTACTACCGCCCATTTTTTTTATTCTCACTATTATATTCATAATTTTTATTCCAAAAAGATTATTTCTTTAAGAGATCCAAGGGATCAATTAGTTTCATGGGTGTTTCATCAAATAAAGTTTTTAGAAAAAGAAAATGCAAGTAATTTTAATAAAGATGAAATTCAAAACAGACTAAAAAAAACATTGAAAGATGAAATTGAGGGCAAATCGAATATAAATCTAAAAGCTCATTATAAAGAATTAATATCATTTTTTAAATTCCCATACTGTTTTATTAGATTTGAAGATCTTATAGGTGAAAAGGGAGGAGGAAGCATTGAGCGTCAAAAAAAAGCTATAAAAAAAATTGCAAATTATTTGAAAAAAGATATAAAGGACAATCAATTAGAATTTATAATCTCTAATTTATTTGGATCAGAAAGTCCTTATTTTAGGAAAGGAATTATAAATCAATGGAAAGATTATTTTGATGAAAAAATTAATAATTTATTTTATGAAGCTTTTGGTGATATAACTGAAATGCTAGGTTACAAATAAATATTAAAAATTAAATGAACGAATATGAAATTAACTTTAAAAACAGAATATGCTTTTTTAGCGTTACTTTATCTTGCTAGAAATGGAAATGAGCATAAAAGTGTATCGTTAATTGCAAAAGCTCAATCAATACCGAAATATTTTTTAGAACAAATATTACTTGAACTTAAGAAAACAAACATAGTTATTAGTATCAAAGGTAAGTCTGGTGGGTTCAAACTAAATAAACCCCCAGATCAGATAACAATTGCTGAAATTATTAGACTATTTGATGGACCTCTTGCAGCAACTATGTCTGCTAGTAAATTTTTTTATAAATCAAGTCCCATAGAAAAGGAAAAAAAAGCTTTGGATCTCTTCAAAGAAATAAGAGATTATTTAGCTAGTATTTTAGAAAAAACAACTCTCAAAGAATTAATCTGACATTTATCTTATTTGAAAATATATTTTATGTTTTGAAATAAAAGATTAAAATTACTAATATTTTTAACTTATAAAAAAACTTTATTCGGAAATAAAAGAATGAAATTTTATGAAATTTTTAAAAAAATAAAAATTGATAAACTTAAACTTTTTAAAGAGAAAAACAATATTTTTGAAAAAAAGCTTACTAAGGAATATTCAATTGAAATTAAGGATTATTACAAAATTTTTCCTATTGATAAAAATAAAATAAAATATGATGAATTTGTATTATTAACAATTCCTAAAACAGGAACTCATTTACTATGTAAATGCTTAGAGCTAATAACTGGTAGATATGGATTAGGTTGGGGTGTTTTGCCTAAAGATTATAATCCTTATGAAAGTTATAAAGATGATATACCTCACATAAAAACAAAAGCTTTATATAATGATTACATTACTAATTTCGAAGTTCTTACATTTCCGACATTACATGTGTTGAATAAAAATTATTACATAAGTAATTTTTATCAAAAAAAAATCATTACATTAAGAGATCCAAGAGATCAAATTATTTCATTAGTTTTTCATAAAATGCGAGAAAATGGCGATAATTTAAATCAAATTGATAAAGATAAAATAAAAAATAAAATTAAAGAAGTTATAAGATTGACTAGCCAATATAAAATGGATCAAATGTACAAGGAGTTATTAATTTTAAAAGAAAGAGGTTATTGTTTAATAAAATTCGAAGATTTAATTGGGCCTATGGGTGGGGGATATTTAACTAAACAAAAAGAAGCTATTTCTAAAATTGCAAATTATATAAATTATCCACTGAATGAAAAACAAATAAATTTTATTTCTGAATTTCTACATGGTGCTAATCATCCAAATTTTAGAGTTGGAAGAATTAATCAATGGAAAGATTATTTTGATCAAGAAATCAATGAATTACTTTATGAATATTTAGGAAATGTTGTAATAAATAATGGATATGAAGAAAGTTATTCACAATAAATAAGGATTATAATTATGGAATGGTTATATATATATTTACCTTTTGCTGATATTAACGTGTTTATTCCTGCGCTTTTATTAATAGGATTTTCTGTTGGAGTAATAAGTAGTTTTTTTGGCATAGGAGGAGCTTGGATGGTGACACCTGGATTAAATATTTTAGGATTTCCAATGGCCTACGCAATTGGAACTGACATGGCGCATATTGCAGGTAAATCAGTTTTTGCAACTATTCAGCATTCTAAATTTGGAAATGTAGATTATAAGCTTGGATTTGTAATGTTATTGGGTACGATTGCGGGTATTGAAGGTGGAGCTCAAGTTATTATGCATTTAGAAAAATTATTTATTATTAATACTGTTGTAAGATGGGTATATGCTATTTTTTTATTAATAATAGCTTTAGTAATGTTTTACGATTATTTCAAACAAAAAAACAGCAAAGATTCAAAACAAGGAATACAATGGTATAAAAAATTTCAAAAACTTCCTATACCACCATTTGTACATTTTAAAGTGGCGAATGTAACATGTTCCCTTTGGCTTCCTGTTATAGTTGGTCTTATAACTGGGTTTTTAGCAGGCTTTTTAGGTATTGGAGGCGGGCTTTTTAGACTTCCCGCATTAATTTATTGTGTAGGATGCCCTGTTATAGTTGCAGTTGGAACTGATTTATTTGAAGTCATGATATCGGGTTTTTACGGAGGTTTTTCATATTCAATGAAAGGAAGAGTTGATTTTATTGCTGTGGGCATTATGCTTTTAGGCGCTGTTTTAGGAACAAGAATTGGTGCTGTTGCTACAAAATATGTAGATAGTTCTAAAATTAGAATGTCTTTTGCAACAGCTGTTTTAGGATGTTTTGTCTCTATTTTATTAAAGATATTTAATTATAAAATTTCTTCAGCTATATTAATTTTTTCTACTATTGGATTAATATGTTTACAAATTATTTATATATTTATAAAAAATCACCTGTTAAAGAAAAAAGCAGTTAAATATCAATGAAACATTTAGAAAAATTAGAAAATAAAAGCATATTTATTTTAAGAGAAGCATATGCTTGTTTTAGTAACTTGGCCATGCTTTGGTCTGTGGGTAAAGATTCAACTGTATTAGTACATTTAGCTAGAAAAGCTTTTTTAGGGCATGTCCCATTTCCTTTAGTTCATATAGACACAAATTTTAAAGTACCTGAAATGATTAAATATAGAGATGAATTAGCTATTAAATGGAAATTAAATATGGTTTACGGGATGAATGAAGAAGCTATAAAAAATAAAAATACTTATCCGGATGGTAAATTAAGTCGTATTGAATGTTGTAAGAATTTAAAGACATTTGCTTTAAAAAAGACATTAGATGGGACTGGTATTAGATATAAAATGAATCATGAAAAGAAGAAATATGAAAAAGAAGAAAAACCAGAGCCTTATACTGGATTGATTCTTGGAATTCGAGCAGATGAAGAAGGGAGCAGATCGAAAGAAAGATATTTTTCTCCAAGAGGATTGGATAACGATTGGAATATAGCTCAACAGCCTCCCGAGTTTTGGGATCAATATAATACAGAGTTTCCACCAAAAACACATGTAAGAATCCATCCATTACTTGATTGGACAGAATTAAATATTTGGGAATATATTCAAAAAGAAAATATTCCAGTTGTGAGTCTTTATTTTAATCAAGGAAAGAATAAAAGATATAGATCCCTTGGTTGTGCACCATGTACTTATCCAATAGATTCTTCTGCAAAGGATACTCAAGATATTATTGACGAGTTAAAGACGGGGAAACTATCTAATATTGCAGAAAGATCGGGAAGAGCGCAAGACAAAGAGGATGGAGGGGGATTAGAAACTTTAAGAAAAGATGGATATATGTAATTTGACTTTAAAGAGAAAAATATGAGTGATAATTTAAATATTGTAATAGTAGGACATGTAGATCATGGTAAAAGCACAATTTTGGGAAGACTTTTGTATGATACTCAAGCACTGCCTCAAGGTAAATTAGAAAATATAAAAAAAAGATGTGAAATAAATAAAAAGGTTTTTGAATATGCTTTTCTTTTAGATGCCTTAAAAGAAGAACAATCTCAGGGCATAACTATTGATACGGCTAGATGTTTTTTTAAACATAAAGAAAAAAACTTTATGTTTTTAGATGCTCCTGGACATGTGGAATTTATTAAAAATATGGTCACAGGATCTTCTCAAGCGGATGCTGCTTTTTTAGTAATTGATGCAAAAGAAGGAATCAAAGAAAACTCAATAAGACATGGATATCTTTTATCGATGTTAAATATCAAACAAGTTGTTGTAATTATTAATAAAATTGATTTGATAGATTATAATTATAAAGAGATTAAAACTCTAATATCAAATACTAAAAAATTTTTAAATAAATTAGATATTAAACCAAAAGAATTTATCCCTTTAAGTGGTATAAAAGGTGATAATATAGTTTCTTTATCCCTAAAAACCCCTTGGTACAAAAAATCTTCATTATTAGAAGTATTATATAAATTTCAAAAAATAAAACCGGATGTTCACAAACCTTTTAGAATGTCAATTCAAGATGTTTATAAATTTACATCTACTGAAGATAAAAGAATTATTGTTGGAACAATCCAAAGTGGAAAGATATGTGTAGGCGATGAACTTATTGTTTATCCTACAAAAAATATTTCAAAAGTTATTACTATTGAAAGATTTAATTCTAAAAACAATCTTAATGCCGAAGCAGGAGAATCAATTGGGATAACTTTAGATAAGCCAATTTATATTACAAGAGGAAATATTTTTGCTAAAAAAAATGAAGAAAAAATTGAAGTATCTAATAGAGTCGAAGTGAAATTATTTTGGATGGGAAAAGAACCTCTTAGAACAAATAAAAAATATATAATTAAAATTGGGTCTGATAAAACGAGTGCAGAGATTGAAGAAATAAAAAATGTAATTGACATATCTACTTTAAAACATGAAAAAGCCTCTTTAGTTGAAAATAATAATGTTGCTAATTGTATTTTAAAATTAAATAAAAACATAGCATTTGATATATTAATGAAAACTGCTCAATTTGTAATTATTGATAATTATCAGATAATGGGTGGAGGAGTAATTACTAAAAATGCAAATAATCTTCAACAAGAAGATTCCTTAGTAAATATAAATTCTTTAACTTTTAAAGATTTGAATCCTTGCATAATTTTATTAAGAGATAATGATGATAAATTCTTAAAAAGAATTTCTAATTTAATGATTGATTATTTCAAAGGAAAAAATATTTCTATAGAAATTAAAAATTTAGAAAAAAAGAATGCTTATATGATTATATTGCTTGATTCAACAAATGATTTTCAAGAAGTTAATTATGAATTTTATCAATTTAATTTAAATGAATATCACTCTAATAATATGAAAGATAATTTTGATAAAATATTTAAAAGAATTATTTATGATATTTATAAAAAATCAAAATAAAAATTGTTTTTGGAAGATATAATTTTTTCTATGGATTTATATAATTCATCAACAATTTTTTGTAAATTATCAGTTCCATTAATAATAATTTCAGCATTTTTGGGAATTTCATAAGGATCGGAAATTCCTGTAAAATTTTTAATTTTCCCATCTAAAGCAGCTTTATATAAACCTTTTACATCTCTTTTAGCACATACTTCTAAAGGAGTATTTACAAAAACTTCAATATACTTACCATATTTAGATATAAGCTTTCTATTAGCTAATCTATCAACATCATATGGAGCAATATTAGCACAAATGCAAATGCCTGAATTTTTTACGATTAAAGAAGCAACATATCCAATTCTTCTTACATTAATAGATCGGTCTTTTAGGGAAAAACCTAAATTTTGAGATAAATATTTTCTAATAATATCCCCATCTAACAAAGTTATATCTTTGTCAAATTTATCTTGTTGTAAAAATTTTTCTTTTAAAGCTTTAGCAATTGTTGATTTTCCTGAACCAGATAATCCTGTTAGATAAATACAATATCCAAAATCCTTTAGATATAATTTTTTAAGAACATTTTTTATGTTTTTATATGTATACCAAGAGGGTATTTGATCATTTTTGAAGAAAGTATATAAATTTTGTTCAACTTTCAGAAAACTCTCTAATCTTTTTTCATTGGAGTTTAATAAAAATGGTTTAATTTTAAGGTGCTTTTCATATTTTTTTAAAAAATTAAAGTTATTAATAGAGTCGGTTACAAAATGTGAACATCCTAAATTTTTATCAATTAGAGCTTTTTGGAGTAAAGATCTTAATGAATTTTGAAAACGAATATCTAAATTTGATAGAATCAATTGTTCGTTTTTAAAATGCATTTTTAATTTATCGAAGCATCTGTTTACCAAATGCTGATTATTTTCAATTTTTTTTGGATGATGTAATATTTTTGCATTAGGATCTATAGATTTAATTAATTTTTTTATATATTTTACAAAAAATTTTGTAAGAGGATTTCTTATATCACACCCAATTATTGGATAATTTTTATCATTTAAAATAAAATTTTTTCTAGTAAAATTTAAATAAAATTTTTCTTGATATTGTGGAAATTTAGTTAGTTCTCCTCCAATGTAATACACATCTTTTTTTAATAATTTTACCTTTCTTAAATTTAATAATATTTCTTGATTGAAATTAGGTTTATAAATGTCTTCAATATCTATTTGGGCTACTTTATAATGTTCTTCATTTTTTAATATTAATTTTTTTGTATTTTTAAAAAGATCAATATCTTTTGAATCAACTTCTAAACATATAGGCATAGGACAAAAAGTATTATCCTTTAATTTCATTGTATTTAATACACTTTTGTATTCATCATTATTTAGAAAGTTATTTATAGGATAAAAAAGATTACTTAATAAAGATTCTACAATCTTTAATTGATTATTATTTAAACAATAAGAGGGTAATTTTGTTTCGTCAAATGTGTTAAACTTGATATTTTGTGTAAATGTTTTCAATTTCTTAAAAATATATTTTTGGTGAATATATAAAATATATAATTTTTATATCAAAAATGTCAACTTTGATAATGAGATTGAAGATCTTTTTAATAGAGCATATGGAAATATTGCAGAGCAGCTTGGTTATAAGAATTAATTTTATACTTTTTTAATTTCTTGAAAAAATGAAATCAGATCTATATCATAATATGACTAATTTGATCATATTAGTCATATTTATGAGTATTGCAAGAATAGATAGCCTAGAAAACTTCATAGTCAAAGAACTTATTGAACAACCTTTGGAAGTGAAAAAAGTTAAAAATTTAAAAACAAAAATTGCTGCCGTTGCTATATCTTTTTTTGCAAAACTACCGTTCGTAAATGTGAATTTTAAATTTGCTCAAAATAACATTTTTTTAGGGTCAATTTTTTCAATAAGCAATGTTATAGGTTATTGGGCTTTAGGATCTAAATCTTCTCTTCATCTCATAGAGGAGCATTTTGAATTTAATGAATCTAAAACATCTAATATTTTCCATGATAGAACATCAAAAATTATAAAAGGTGCAATAATTGCAAAGTCAATTTTTTTTGGACTTTCTTCAAGATCATTAAACGCCTATATAGCTTATAAATATAATAACAATAATTTGTTTTACCCTTTGGTGATTTTTTTATGCGATTCTTCATTTACAATTTATTCACTTAAATTATCATTTGAAAAATTATTTAGGAAAAAAGGAAATGGAATAGAAAAAAAAATAAAATTAATAAAAAAAGATATTGTTACATCAGTAGAAGATAAAAAATCACAAGTTACATCGTTATCTAAAGAAGGGCAAACCACATTTTTTAAAGAGTTACAAGAAATTAAAAATAGTGAAGGAGGCACAGAAAAAACAAAAAAATATTTAGAAAAAGTAACTTATGTAAAAAATATAAATGAAGAAGATACTAAAATAAAAAAATGTTTTAAACTTGCTCTATACATTCCTGGGTTACAATTAACAATTAGTAGAGTTTTATATTACGCGATTAGCTGTTTTTTTGGTGCTAAACTATTTTTTAAGGATAATATAATTCCATTTATCATTTCATTTTTAGTTACATCATCAAATGCTTACCTAAATGGGATTTGGATAATGAGTTCCACTAAAAGTGTTTTAATGTCATTAAAAGATTTTTTCAATAGTTCTTATAAGCTAAGTATTTCAGAGCGGCTAAGGCCTACTTTGACCTTTTCTTTAAAAGCTTTAGCTTTTTTAATTTCTATATTCTCTGGGGCTCCTTTTGCTCAAGTAATGCAAGATTCAATGAAAGGATCATTTAGTATTTATATTCAAATAACACTTTCAATAGCTATAGCTCTTTTAGTATCTAAAGCTATGTTTTCAATAATTGATGAAATAGTAAAATTTATAGTTTTAAGAAAAGGGAGCTTTGAAGAAAAAAATATTCTTTTATTAAATAATGAAATGCAAAGATTAATAAATGTTTTAGAAAAAAGCACTTTTTTAGAATTTGCTAAATTTTTAAATATAATATCAGAGACTCAACTAAAGGCTATTTTAGATAAATATAAAGTAAATAGCCAAATGTTAAAAGAGTACATAGAAAAAATGAGCCCTAAAGAAGAAGAACGTTCATTAATAGAAGCTGTTTAAATCTTTCTTTTATAAGAAGAGGAAATATATAACTCTTTTCTATATTTATTAATTGTTCTCCTGCTCAAAGAAAAACCTTTTTCTTTTATTTTTTTTAATAATTCAAGATCACTAAAGGGCTTTGATTTATCTTCAGTTTCAATTATTGATTTTAAAAGAAATAAGACATCATTTTTTAAAATATTTTCATCCTTTACAAAAGGCTTTGGAAAAAAAGCTTTTAATAGAAAAAATCCATTGGGAGTTAGTATATATTTATTTTTAATAGCTCTAGAAACAGTGGATCTATGGAGATTTAAATCTTTGGCAACATTTTCTAAATTAAGGGCTTTTAAATTTTTATTATTTTTTAAAAATTCCATTTGATTTTTTATTATATAAAAAGACAGACCCAAAAGAGTTTTTCTTCTATTAATAATACTTTTCTGAAGATGTTTAGCATTTTTTATATAATTTTTGCTTAAATTTTTTAAATTTTTATATTTTTTATTTATTTTGATATAAGCAATTTCATCATCATTTATTTCAACTACCCAGTTTTTATTTTCTTTTTTTATAATAATGTCTGGATATATTTGATTAATTTGTTCTAAATTTGAAAAACAATCTTTTCTTGGACTAAAGGAATATTTTTTAAAAAGAATAGATATTATTTTTTTTAACTCACTTTTTTTTATTTTTAAATTTTTCTCAATGGTTTTTATTCTATTATTCAAAAGATCATCAAAATGATTTTCTATTATTTTATATTCAATTTTTTGTGGATCTTGAATTTGAATTAAAAGAGATTCTTTTAAATCTTTAGCGGCAATACCAATAGGATCAAAGGTTTTAATAATTTTTAAAACAGTTGCGATTTTTCTTTTTGTTACATTTAATGTTTTTGCAATTTCATTAATTGATTCATTAAAAAAACCATTTTCATCTAAATTTCCAATGATATTTTTTGAAATTAATAAATCAATTTTATCTTTAAAAATTAGTCCTGCTTGATTTAATAAAAGATCATAGATAGATAATTTTTTTTCAAAAGAGGATAAAAAATTTATATTTCTATGTTTTTTAGGATAAAAAAGATCAATTATAGGATTTTCTTCTATTTCTTTTTGAATATATTCTTTTAATTCAAGAGTAGGGAGCTCTAAAATCTTTAAAGACTTTTGAAGTAATAAACTTAAAACGAGTTTATTTTTCATCTCGATATTTAAATTTGTGCAAATTTCTTTATCCATAACTTCAAAATTTTTAAAATAGATCCTAAAATAAGCCATATCATATACTTTATTAATAAAAAAGTTTTTGTTTTAAAAATGAAAAAGGCATACATATTCTGTAGCAAGGGTTTAGGGGATAGTTTAATATTTGCATTGCTTGCAAATAACTTAAAAAGAAATAATTATGAACCTATTTTGTTTCATAATTTTCTAGATGAAATAAATGATTTATTTGATTTTGAAATAAAAAAATATCCTAAAGAAGATGAAATTGAAGATTTGCTGGACTTATCTTCTTTAATTATTATCAATTCCGATAGTCAAAATATAAATCAAAAAGTTTTAAAAACAGCAAAAGATAAACACAATGATAAGTTGTTTGAACTTCATCCATCTACTTGTAAGGGGAATAAGGGTTTTATTGGGGATCATAAATTTAACATAAATAAAACAATGTTAGATAACTTAATTGATTTTTGTCATAAAAAATTAAAGTTAAACAATTTAGTCAAAGATAATGGTCTTAAAAATTTTGAAGATTTAATTTATAGAAAATATAAAAAAAGGGTAATAATACACCCCTCCAGTTCAGATATTAATAAAAATTGGCCTGAAAAAAAATATATAAAATTAATAAAAAAATTAGAAAAAAAAGATTTTGAACCAAAAATTATATTAAAAAATGATGAAATAAATAATTTTTCAATATTGAAAAACTATGCACTTAAATTTAATAATCTATTAGAAATGTCTAAATATATATATGAATCTGGTTTTATGATAGGTAATGATTCAGGGATTGGTCATTTAGCATCAAATTTAAAGATACCAACACTAATAATTTTTTCATCAAGAAGAAAAAAGGATTTTTGGAGATGTGATTTTTATAAAAATGAAATAGTTTATCCCTATCCAATTTTAAATATCAAAGGATTAAGACTTAGAGATAAATATTGGTATAAAACAATTTATACCTCAAAAGTTTTTAATAAGTTTATAAATTTAACCAAAGATTTTTTATGAAAGCCTCTATTTTTTCGTGTTCGGGACTTGGTGATGGGTTAGTATTTTTAACACTTTTGAATAATTTAAAAATAAATGGCTATGATACTTTTTTTTATCATAAAAATTTATCAGAAATGAATAATTGGTTTGAAAATATAAAAATAAAAACATATCCAGACATTTCAAAAATTGATGAAATATTAAATAAAAATGATTTAATTTTTTTATCTTTTGATAAATCAAATCCATTTATCAAGGAGCTAATAAAAAGAGGAAAGCAAAATTTTTCAAATAATGTATATAAATTAAATCCATCACCTACAAAAAACATAAAAAAATTAATTTTTTATGAAGATTTTAAATTTGATAGAAACTTATGTATGGTAGAAAATTTAAAAAATTTTTCTAAAAATATTTTAAAGTTAAAAAAAACAACTATTTCAAATTCGATAAAACCTATAAATAATTTAATTTTTAAAAAAAATTTAAATACTATTGCAATACACCCCTCTTCTGGCAATATAAACAAAAATTGGGATACAAATAGTTTTTTAAAACTTGCAAAGGATTTAAAAAAAATAAATTTTAATCCAATATTTATAGTAAGTCCTAAAGAAAAAAAAGATTTTTTATGGATAGAAGAAAATGGCTTTGAAATCAAAACTTTTATAACTCTAAGTGATCTAGCTTCTTTTGTTTATGAAGTAGGATATGTAATTGGCAATGATTCAGGAATTGGTCATTTAGCGTCTAATTTACAAATACCTACTATTTCCATTTTTAGAAATTTAAAAACAGCTAAACTTTGGAGGCCTGGTTGGAAAAATAATGAAATTGTTTATCCAAATAACTTGATTCCAAATTTTAGTATTTTTAGATTAAGAGATAAATATTGGAAAAAATTTATTTCAATTCAAAAAATTATAAAAAAAATTAAATAATTATTTTAAAAGGCAAATCCATATTTTAAATTAAATAGAGGAGTAATAAACATACTTTCATCATAATTTTTATGTTCAGATAAATAAAAATTTAAGATGTTAAGACTTCCTTCAAAAAAACTTTTTGTTTTATGATTTTTAATCTTTTCTCTTCCATAAATAAATGATGGAGATATTATTGCATCAGGCCCCATGCTATGTACAAAACCTTTAAGGCCTATA